>JAGXIS010000096.1 GCA_024635465.1 Bacteroidota bacterium
TCATGGCCGATATAAGTAGCCTCTATAAGAGCTTGGGGTACCCGGTAATCCAAAGCAGTATTGATGATAAAAAATCAATATCTCATTTGGCTGAAAAAATAAAAAATGAAACGTCGGTATTTATTGGCCCTTCCGGCGTCGGAAAAACCAGTTTGTTGAATGCTATTGATTCTCAATTAGATCTTAAAGTTGGTGAAATATCTACTTATTCTGACAAAGGGAAGCATACAACTACATTTGCTACCTTAATTCCAATAGAAATGGGTGGATATGTTGCAGACACTCCCGGCATTCGTGAGTTTGGTATTGTCAATATCATTAAACCTGAACTGTCACTTTATTTCCCGGAAATGTCAGATGCCAGAGAAAATTGTAAATTCTATAACTGCACCCATTTTCACGAACCCGATTGTGGGGTGAGAGATGCATTTGAAGAGGGTAAAATAGATCCTGACAGGTATCACTCCTACCTTAACATACTGGAATCAATTAAAGACTAAATCCCTTTCCGGGTTTTTAGAACTTATCCTTTCTATCAATTAACGCTTTATAAAGCATCTCACGTGCTCTAAAAATATGTGCTTTTACCGTACCGAGTGGAAGATCCAACTGTTCAGAAATCTCTTGATAGCTCAACTCCTCCAGGTGTCTCATTTCAATAACTTCCCGATACTTATCCGGTAAATTTTTAATAGCATCACTGACAATTTTTTTTCTCTCTTTTCTAATAATTTGACGATCCGTTTCTGCATTTCCAACGATTTGAATTTGCATCTCCCCATCCTTAGCTCGAATCGGTTCATCGATTGAAGTTGTTTTGAGCTTTTTTTTACGTAAATAATCGATAGTATGATTTGTCGTGATTCTGTATAACCACGTTGAAAAAGCGTAATTGGTATTGTAGGAATCTAAATTACTAAACGCTTTTACAAAGGATTCTTGAATAATATCTTCAACCTGTTCATTATTTTTAACCATTTTGATAATATGGTAATAGAGTGGCTTTTGATACTTATTCATTAATAACTTAAAAGCATCCTGATCACCACTGATGGCTCTTTTTACCAATTTATCATCTTCCAGACTGCTCTCTGACGCATCCTTTCTGGGTATTTCATTCTCATCTGATGATGTAGGTTCGCTCATGTATCAAAAATATTTATCTGTAGATCATACTTAATATCATATTTAATAAGCACATATTGCTACACTTAAATATGATAAACTTTATTGGGTTCTAAAATATTGCAACCACCAATCATTACCAAATAAGAGAAAAGAGTCTGCTATGAGAAAAAATTCTGATTCTTTAACTTCATATAGATTTATATCATGGTGTGTTTTTAAAAATACGAAAGAATACCATGCCGAATTCCACCGGTTGAAACTATGATTGAATCGGAGTTACACCATAATAAAAATTCACTCAGTATGATTGCTCCGGCAAGAATAACATCTCCCCTGCCTTTCAGGAATAATGGATTTAAAGCTTCAATTTCTATGGCTGACTTATCGATAAACTGTTCAATACAATTATCGACTTCACTTTTGGTTAATGAATATCCATTTAAAGTATTGGCTTCGTATTTCCGGAGCCCGGAACTGACGGCCGCTATAGATGTTACTGTACCGGCAACACCTACAACTTTAAAGGGTTTCATAAATGAATCGTTTGCATCAAAAATTTCCCTTACTACTTCCCGTACCTTATTAACAGTATCAGGATCTACCTTAGGCTTAAGAAAATATCGTTCTGAATATCGAACACTGCCCATTTCGATTGAAATACCACTAATTAAGCTTACTCCAATCCCGTAGGCAATTTCAGTGCTTCCACCACCTATATCCAGAACCAGATATTTTTCATGTGCTAGAGTATTTAGAACTGTGAGTGCTCCTTTATAAGTTGTTTGTGCTTCCTCTCCCCCGCTTAAAAGACGGATCTTCCAACCGGTTTCAGCTAATACGGATGCAAGAAAAGCATTTCGATTAGAAGCATCTCTTACGGCGCTGGTTGCCGTCACCACTGTTTGCTCGACTAAATCGGGGTAGTGCCGGCATAGGTATGTTTTGTACGACTTCAGAACGTTTATGACACGTTTGCAGCTTTCATCACCTAAACGTTTATCTTTATCTACTCCTTCACCTAATCTGGGTAACTCTTGAGTTTCATGAAGTACTTTGAAATCACTATTGGAACTATCTGCGACTAATAGCAGTACCGAATTAGTTCCTATATCAATTGAAGCTGCCTTCATTCTCCAAATTTCCTTAATTGAAAAAGAATCCACTCTCCTTCTTGAGTTAAATCCAAGATATCGACAGGCTGATCCTTAAGTTTTTCTCTGATCATGATTTCATCACGGTCCAGTAAACCTGTTAATAATAGGATACCGTCATATTTGGTTTTTTTAACAAAAAATGGAATTAAATCGAGAATGACATTTCTGTTGATATTTGCGAGAGTAATATCAAAATTTTCCGGTTCTTTGATCACTTCAGCTCCACCCAAACGGATATCTAACTGTTCACTCACTTGATTGATAATTGCATTTTCCCGGGCATTTACATCACTCCATGGATCAACATCAAAGCCTACTGCTCGTGATGCTCCGGATTTTATAGAGGCTATAGCTAAAATCCCTGTACCTGTTCCCGCATCCATCACCACTTTATCACCAAAATCTATCATAGGAAACTGTTTCAACATGAGTCGGGTAGTTTCATGATACCCGGTGCCAAAGGCCATTTTTGGATCAATTTCGAGCAAAATTTCTGAAACTTTGGCTTTTTCATTTGACCAGGTAGGTTTTACAAGGAAGGGGCCTATTCTTTGTGGCTGAATCGTTTGTTCCCATACTTCATTCCAATTTTTCTCCTCAATGGAAGCATTTTCCCGAAATGAGACATCAGGAAACATTAAAACCAACTGTTCAATAAATTCCCTCGTGGTATCACTGTACCGTGGCGCCTCAATGTATGCAATCAACTTGTTATCCAACTGTTCAAATCCATAAAAATCCTGATCCATCAGTTCTGCAATGAACTGTTCATGAAGATGATCTGGTAGGTCAAATTCCAGTTGAATAAAGTTCATGATGGAATTCGATTATATATGAGTTCGAGTAAAACATCACCAACAGCTTGCATAACGTCCTCATCAATAATATCAAGATTATCTTCTTGTGTATGCCAATAGGGTGGAAAATTAACATTTCCCGATTCATCCAAACGGTGGTGAATTATATTTATCATAGGAATACCGGTAAGTTGTTCAACCACAATATGATCATCAGAAATCCTCCCTCCTCTTTCATCAATGAATAAATTATCGTATTCAAATTCTTCAGCAATCGACCATATTTCATTCACCAGATTTGGAGCAAACTGCATGGAGTATCCCTCTTTGGGGAAAATTGCATTAACTCCTCCTACCATATCAAGCAATATACCAAACCTGGGACTATAACCGGGTACCGGTGGGTTATTTCCCCAATATCTTGAACCTAAAAAATAGTTATCCAAATCTGAAGGCATTCCATAATCTTCTCCATCAAAAAGTATGATATCCACTCCGATAGGTAGTTCATTTTCAGAAAAGATTTTCGCAAACTCCATCAACATTGCTACACCACTTGCCCCATCATCAGCACCCGGAATAGGTGCATCCGGATTAGAAGGGTCTTCTTCTCCCCTGGGTCTGGAATCCCAATGTTCAGCCAGTAAGATTCGATCACTATGTTCAGTTCCGAAAGATGCGATCAAGTTGTATAAGCTTAGTGAATCCCCGTAAACTTCTGTTTTAAAGGATTGAACAAAAACAGCGTTATTCCCGGCAAACTCTCTGAAATGCCGATTATAAAGTTGAATGGCTTCTCTATGCGCATCAGTATTGGGCACACGGGGTCCCAAATTCACCTGGTTAACAATGTATTGGTAAGCATTGTCAGAAGAGTACTCAGGAACAGATCTGCCTTGTTCAGTGAACTGTAAGCCACTCCTATTTTCTGTTGTACAAAAAGTGTAAAGTAATAATACAGCAATTGAGAGGGTGTAAAGAGTTCTCTTTTTCATAGAGTTACAGGATTACTCCGAAAGTAGCTCAACACGCCTTGCGGCGTTCAAAATATCAGCTTCTCTAAAAGAATTGCCCATAAACTGAATACCTACAGGTAACCCATTTGAATGATTTCCTGCGGGAACACTAATGCCACAAATGCCAGCCAGATTTGCTGAAATCGTATAAACATCATTTAAATACATTTGTATGGGGTCATCAAGCTTTTCACCCATTTTAAATGCTGTGGAAGGTGCAGTTGGAGATACAATCACATCCACTTCTTGAAAAGCATCCGTAAAATCCTGTTTAATCAGCCGTCTTACTTTTTGTGCTTTTGCATAATATGCATCATAATATCCGGCACTCAGTACATATGTACCCAATAAAATTCTTCTTTTTACTTCTTGGCCGAACCCTTCTGTCCTTGACTTTTTATATAAACGAATCAATGGCGAATCAGTACTACTCATTGCAAAATCAACATCTGAATCAGTCGTTTTGCCTAGTTCTTTTTTTAACTCTGCTTTTTCTTGAGCTAACTCAGCTTCCAATTCTTTAGTATCTGCACGATGACCAAATCGAATTCCATCATATCTGGCTAGATTACTGGATGCTTCAGCCGTTGCAAGAACATAATAGGTAGCAATACCATATTTCGTATTTGGTAAGCTTACAGGCACTAACTCTACACTGTTTTTTTCCAAATCTTTTAAGGTATTTTCAATGATCGATTTAACACCATCATCCAACCCCTCTCCGAAATACTCTTTCGGAACACCTATTTTTAGTTTTCGTGATCTGTCATTGAGTGCATGTACATAATCATCCACTTTCACATTTGCAGAGGAGTTATCCATCGAATCCACTCCCGCTATAGTACTCAGTATTAATCCGGCATCTGTTACATTTTTGGCGAATGGACCAATGCAATCAAAAGAAGAAGCATACGCAACCA
>JAGXIS010000012.1 GCA_024635465.1 Bacteroidota bacterium
CTGTATCATCTATCCAAATGCCGGTGGACGCTTTGGATACAGTGTTGATACATGTCTTGCTCTAAACCATCAGATGCATACAGACTTCTGCAGCTTTAAACCCTCCCTGCCCACCCCGGCCGGTGGTATTAATTTGGACTCAATACCGGGCTTGTTGAATCGTTATGGAACCGACATAGCTTATTTGGTTGGCGGAAGTTTATACAATCATAAAGATGGGATTGATAAGGCAACTGCTAAATTTTTAAAACTGCTGGAGGATAATGTTGAGTAATCATTCTAAAGTTATCAAGTCCAATCATTTTCAATGGGAAGGGGTTGAAAAAAAAGAGTATAAAACCGATACCAACAATTATAAGGACATACACAGATATAGTTTGCTTGGGGAAGAAATCACTGATCTCAATTTTCAAACACGTTACTTTGAAATTAAACCTGGAGGATTCTCCTCTCTCGAGAAACATCAACATCCACATAGTGTCGTGATCATCAGAGGGTCAGGAAGTGTTGTTTTAGACAATGAAGTACATCCGATCAAAGTGCATGATGTGGTCTATATTGCGCCGGAGACTATTCATCAGTTTCATGCCGACCAATCCGAAGAGCTTGGTTTTATCTGTGTAGTGGACCGTGAACGTGATCGTCCGGTTATTCCCGATGATGAGGTGATTCAATCCAGAATTTCATCTCAAAAAGTATTGAATAAAATTCAAAAATAGTGTTGAAAAGAACACCTTAAAGGTTTTATATTTATTGTTCTGAAACAATTGCGGGAATAGCTCAGTGGTAGAGCACCACCTTGCCAAGGTGGGGGTCGCGAGTTCAAATCTCGTTTCCCGCTCATCAAAAAGCCCTTTACTAATCGTAAAGGGCTTTTTTTATGGATATGAGTAAAAGTTATTATACCTTAATCCAACAACTATTTTGGATTTTGATTAATTAACATCTGCTAAAAACCCAATGTTGGTTGGGTGTTGCTGAAATCTCAAGAGATCTTCCGGATTCAAATTCTCCACTGGGTGGAGTTACCGTTCCTGCTTCAGCGGGTACTGCTTGGATATTAACAGTATAAATCCTGTCCTCTTCAGAAGTGCCACAAGAAATAAAAAAAGCTAAACATAAAAGAATAATTGTAACTATACGCATAATAAATTTTGATTGTTTGTAGACCTAAAACACTTTTTGTCTATCTTTGATTGTAATTTTAATATAAACTCAATGACCCGGGATTCTTCTAATATCAAATCGTATTTTGACTTGATAAAAAGCTTCCCAATAATTTTTCATTTACACTTAAAGTTTAAAAAAAGGTTCCAAATGATAAGCAAATGGCTTCAATCTGTTGAAAATGATTATCAAAAGAATCCTATGGATCGGCACTCTGAAACGATCAATAACCTTGCCGAATGGATCCATAAAAAACATCCCGAGGGGGGCATCGCCAATCTGAATTTTATTTGTACTCATAACTCGCGCAGATCCCAATTCGCGCAGACCATGTGCAAAGTTGTTCAGGCATGGATGAATGTCCACTATGCAGAATCATTTTCGGGAGGTACAGAAGTTACTGCCTGTAATCCAAGAACGATAGATGCATTAAAACGTATGGGATTATCCGTTTCTGTTAGAGGCGAAGACAACCCAATATACACAATCACAGATGATCATCTCGATTTAAGTATGGATCTATGGTCAAAACTTTATGATGATGTAGAAAATCCAAACAAACAATATGCTGCTATCATGACTTGTGACCATGCAGATGAAAATTGTCCTTTTATACCCGGTGCAGAGGTACGAATCCCACTTACATATTTGGATCCAAAATATGCTGATGACACAGATGAGGAGGCCTCAGCCTACGATCATACTTGTAAAATCATTGCCACAGATATGATACGGCTATTTAGAGCGGTTCATTCTCTTTCAGAGTGATTGTTATCTAAATTATTGATTTTCCTTGCTAACAGATAGAATCCGTGATGTACACAGTATAAATTGTATTTTATTTATAGTTTGTTGACTATTAATTTTTAAGAATCAGTGCTAACCATGTCGAATCTGAATCAAAATAAGGTGACTCTTGAAGAGGGCACTGAGGTTTTAATGCAATTTAAAAAAAGAGGAGGACTGCTACCTGTCGCAGTTCAGGATTTTAAGAGCGGTGAAATTTTAATGATTGCATCGGTTAACAGAGAAGCCTTGGACCACAGCATTAAAACGAATGAAGCAGCATTTTGGAGTACTAGCCGGAATGAATTGTGGATAAAAGGGGCTACTTCCGGCAATAGAATGAAAATTCAAGAAATATTGGTTGATTGCGACCAAGATGCACTTATTTATAAGGTTAGCCTAGAAGCTGGGGGTGTTTGCCATACTAAAACGAAAGAGGGTTTGTATCGAAGATCCTGTTTTTATAGAAGTATGGATGGTGATGGTGAAAAATTAACGTTTAAGTAAATAGCATTAAATCATCTTCAAACCCATTATTTGGTTTCCTTCTCTCTTTTCCAATGTCTTAAAATGGAAACGGAAAAACCAATCATGAGTAAAAATGTCCCCAACCAGACTACAGATACAAATGGTTTTACCTCAGCTACAACCAATACCCAATCTTCCTCAAATTCTTCATCCATCCCATATACTGAAAGCTCAATCGAATCAGACTCAGGGTGAATTCGGGTAAAAAGAACACTCATTTCCCATTGTTCAATATCTAAAGGAGGAGAATAGACGTAACTCTGCTCGTTCTCCGTGTAAACGGCAAATAAAGGTTCTATTTCAAATGCATTTCCGGAAGGTTCATGCTCCACTCGCAAAAGAGCTCTAACTCCAATTTGTGTATTTTCCGGAACAACCTCTTCGCTGGCAGGAATAAAGTCTATAAACGTAAACGAGAAGGGCCCTGCATCAATAGTTTCACCTTTGCTGATCTCAATGGTTTGAAGATCACTATCCTGATCACCGTCATCTGTTGTTGGACTTGCCGGGTTGTTTCTTGTCTCTAATTCCTCATTTTGCCTCGCAACATATCGGCTTCCGGCCACATAAAGATAGATATCTTGTGATAATCCGGTTCTGACATGTGGATCTACAGACCAATCAATATTATTTCGGGTGGATGAAGTGAGCATCGGATAAACTTCCGGCTCCATATAAAATGGAGCACTATCATCAATGGGTTCAAATTTTAACTTATAATTTTGCTGACCCGGGCGAGGGCTATCACTCAATGAGAATCCTTCATAAGTGACCATATACTTCTCATTGACCAACAATGGACGATTAATATCCAGTTTAAACATCTCCACCCTTTGAGTTACCGGAAAACCCTCTTCATCAAAAACTTCACCGGCTATAATCCGCTTATTATAGTCTGCTGTTTGTCGATCCAAAAGTGGCTCTGTATAGACTGAAGATGCAATTATACCGAGTAATAGTGCCCCAAAACCTACGTGAGTCAAAGCACCGCCAATAAGTTTAGGATTTTTCCTTAATAGCTGTATCAAAATTGCGCCATTTCCTATCACTGCAAACCAGGCTGCAAATATATAGATCATGTAATAGAGGCTTCTTACATCTCCCAAAATAATCGATAAAACCGTTGCCACAGATGTCAACAGTAACGGATAAATCATCTCTCCAGCAAGACTTTCCCAAGTATGTTTTTGCCAAAATAAACTCTGACCAATTACTGTAGCCAAAGCCATAATGATCACAATTGGCATACTCCAGTCATTATAAAATTGTATTTCAGGCGGTGTTGGATTACTGACGAAAAGTTTACCAATAACCGGAGAACTGGTACCCAGAATGATTACAAAACCTAAAATAAAAAGCAGTACAGATCCTGTGAAGGTCATGAACTCCCTACTCAGAAATTTTGACTCATCCTTCGGACTGGGAATTTCCTTGTATCTATAGAGATAAAATCCGATCCCCATAACCACCATTGCAACGATGAAAGCTAATAGTTGACCATATAATCCAAGATCAACAAAACTGTGAACCGACTGGTCAGCAAGTATACCGGAGCGGGTTAAAAAAGTTTGATAAATAATACTCACATATGCCAATATTGCAAAAAAGAGTGATGCTTTGTGTGCACGACTACTTTTCTGCTGAATAATCATCGCATGAATACCGGCTGTACCAATCAACCACGGAACTAAAGAGGCATTTTCTACCGGATCCCATGCCCAATAACCCCCGAATGAGAGCGTCTCATATGCCCAATATCCGCCCAAAAAGATGGCCGTGAGAAGAGATAAGTTAGCTGCAAGAGTCCAAGGTAATGCCGGACGTATCCACTCGTGATACGTTTTGGTCCATAAAGAAGCGATTGCAAACGCAAAAGGGACGGTCATCATAGAAAAACCGAGAAATATGATGGGTGGATGAATCATCATCCAGGGGCTTTTAAGCAGATCATTTAATCCTGTTCCATCAGCTGGGACAAAATCAGGATTTGCAACTATAAATGGGGCATTTGGCATCTCATCGGCGATAGTTCGAAACGGAGATGCACCTATTTGGGTAAAACCAAGATCCCATCCAACAACCATTGATAGCAGAAAAAATTGGGTGAGAGCCATTACAAAAAGTACCGGAGCCTTGTAAGGTTTACGAGTCCATTTCATCAACCCCAGTCCCACAATAGAAGAGATCAGGACCCAAAGCATGAAACTACCCTCTTGGCCACCGTAAAATGCCGAAAAAAGATATTTAGTTTCTAAATCAAGACTGGTATAGTTCCAGACATAGTAATACTGAAACTGATGAGTCATTATCAAATAGAGCAGTGCCACAGATGCAATAATCAGAAAAAATCCTTTGGCACCCCAAAGCCAGTTTGATATAGTCTCAACTTGCTTGCTCTCTTTTATGGAAGCAACCGCGTAGAGTATCATTGCAGCAATAGATGCCAAAAAAGCTGCACTTAAGAAGAGATGCCCGATTGATGCAATCATAACTGCTTTAAAAATCTATGAATCAGCAAGTTCAAACTCAGGGTTTTCATTATACTTGGATGGGCACTTCATCAACATTTCATGAGCATGAAATACATTGTTTCTCATCTCCCCTATTACAACCAGCTGTGTAGCTTGTTCAAAATTATTCGGTTTAGGTCTTGCATAAACCACTCTTCTACTGTTACCTGCCTGATCAATCATATAGAATGAAAATTGCATGGTTTCCATCGAAAAACCGTGTGCTTCACTATCGTCCCAGCTACCGATCACATGTGAAATCGATCGGTCTTCCGCTTCCTCAAAATTTACATACGTACTGATGCTGTTTCCAAAGTTATACATCAAAAGTGATGTAAAAGCGACGATAGAGACTACCCCAATTATAATTTTAGGCTTCATTTGCTTCTTCTTTTTCTAATTCTAACTTCTTTTCCAGTTTACTCAAATTTCGATCAATTTTAATCATGTAGAAAATAAGTACAAACCATATGATAAGACTCACTCCCAATACAACAAAAATTAGATCATTTGATCCCATAAATTGTATAAAAGTAGAGGACTCTTCGATGCCATCCAAACCCTCCCATCTTTCAGAATATCTGTTAGATATGGAATCAACGGCCGTAGAAGACGATTCTTGTGTGAAAGGTAATTTCATGATTTACCGGTATAAGTCAACTGTTCTATTCTTTTGTATCGGTTTACAATATCCATTAACCAGATTGCAAGGCCGATAAATCCGATAATTGCCGGATAAAATATATATCGCAATTCAGGTGCTGTAATCTCACTAAATGCCGGGTTACCATCTGCCCCCGGATGGAGGCTTGGTAACTGTCTGGGTATGATGTAGAGCAAAAAAGGTACGGTTGTAATTCCAAATATATTGTAGATAGCAGAAATTTTCGCCCTTTTTTCTTTGTCATTAAAAGCTGATCGTAAAATGAAATATGCCACAAAAATCATCATTGAAAGTGCGGCTAGATTCATTCTCGGCTCAGAAAATGTCCACCATGTGCCCCAGGTAAACTTCGCCCACAATGAGCCGGTTAACAGACCGCATATGCCAAAAACGAGACCAACTGCTGTAGCTGTTTCAGCTTTTCTATCCCAATCCGGGGACTCATCATTCAGAAAGCGAATACTAAAATAAAATGCCATAGCAAAAGCTACCATCATGGTAAACCACATAGGTACATGCAGAAAAAGATTTCTGGCTGACTCTTCCAATATGGGTATGTAGGGAATACGAATCAAAAAACCGGCTGAAATCACAACGGTCATCCATATTGCTACAATATATTTCCAGGCTTTCAAAGGGTATATAAAATCTATTTTACTCTTTCAATTAGCTCATCAAGATACATAAAAAGAACGGTTTTTTTGTGAACTCTTTGTGAAAGAAAGTCAAAAAATATACCGGTCAGCATCTCAGCTTTCCAATCAATCATACTCAAATCATTACCGTATAAGCTATTCACTCTTTATTATTTATATTTATAATGAAATTGTGATCAACATGATTTGTTCAAAAAAAGCACCTATCCAACAAATAAAATAATTTATGTCGGGAAAAACCATAGATCTGAAGCCGTCATATACCTACCTTTTCTGGTGGTATATCTTTGGGGCACTTTTGGCGCCACTTTTTGGTATTGGACTTATCGTACTCTTTTTGGCTCACAGAAAACAGTCAGCCATTACTTATGTTATTGGCGATCAATCCATCACCAAAACGGATCGTAACTACGCTGAAAAGGTAAATTTAATTGATATTCAGGAAATAAAAGTTCAACAAAGGTGGATTGATAAAAAGTTGAACTCAGGAAAACTTGTTCTAATTACAGAACAAAAAACAGTTGATGTAGTCGGGATTCAAAATCCTTACTCACTTTCTGACCTTATTTTGCAAGCAGCAAAAGCTGAAAGAATCCGCCTCAATAAAAAGAAGCAAATCCCAACACCACCTTCAGATGCAGCACCGATATCTTTAGATCGTTTGGATTACCTCACCGGTTTATGGCAACAAGGTTTGTTATCAGATGAAGATTTTAAAAAAGAAAAGAAGCACTTTGAATCCTGATCAAACATACTTTTATTCATTTTATTTTATTTTCCTTCTTAATTTTAATATACGCTTATAATGAAATATCCACTGCGCTTTCTTTCCGTACTCTTCATTCTCTTACTCTATTTAAATACTGAGAGTGTCGCACAAGACAGTAGTTTAATAAATGGGAACATCATTTTACAAACCACTGCATCATGGGATGGAAATCCAATTATCTATCCGGAGGGAGAAGCACAGATTACAGCACTCCACATTGAAATACCATCCGGTGCTGAGACAGGGTGGCATTCTCATCCCGTTCCATCATTTGGTTATGTCTTGGAAGGTACATTGGAGATCGCAATGGAGGATGGCAGTACATTGATTGTGAATAAAGGAGAGGCATTGGCTGAAGTAACAAGCAGAATCCATTCCGGAAAGAGTATTGGTGAGAATTCCCTGAAATTGGTTGTTTTTTATGCCGGTGTGACCGATAAAGATCTTACAATTATGGACAATGTTGATTAAATAAAAAAAGCTTTCAAAAAATTGAAAGCTTTTTCCTAATTGAGCTGATAAATCAGTTGATATCTTACCCTTTATTCAGTCTATCATCTACAGAATATTTACCACTTCCTATAAAAAAGAGCGATAAATTCGCAAGTAGCAGCATTAAATCCAGGCGAGCAGAACTGAATTCACCGCCAAGTTTAGTAGTTAAGAGAGCAACAACCATTACACATGCCAATAATAAGTAGGGGATTCTAGCATATGCACCCAACAGAACCATGATCCCACCCACAAATTCCACAATAGCTACCACCCATGCCATTATTCCGGGCAGTGGAATTCCGAGACCTCCGAAAAATCCTTCTACACCTTCAATACCGTTAAGTTTTCCCCATCCGGCTACTATAAAAATAACACCAACTCCAATTCGCAGTAATAGGGGTGCTATATCAACATATTTATTCTCTGAATTTGACATATGATTTAAATTTTAAGTTATGGTTAAGAACTTCATAATTCACTGTCAGCAATAAATTTAAACCCCAAATCCGAATTTGCAAATTTTATTAATGTTAAGATTA
>JAGXIS010000097.1 GCA_024635465.1 Bacteroidota bacterium
CCATTGATCACCATATTGCAAGAACCGCAGATCCCTTCCCTGCAGTCATGATCAAATTCAACAGGATCACCCCCTTCCTTCATCAGTTTTTCGTTTAAAACGTCCAGCATTTCCAGAAAAGACATATGCTCGTTAACACCCGGAAGAAGATAATCCTCAAATCGACCGGAGTCGGTAGAGTTTTTCTGTCTCCATATTTTCAGGTTAATTGTCATATCACTCATAAAATAATCCTGTTATTTATAGCTTCTTTGTTTCATTTCCACAAAATCGAACTGTAACGGCTCTTTGTGAAGTTTGGTTTCAAGTTTACCGTTTACTCCCAGATATTCCCATGCAGCTACGTACGCGAAATCATCATCATTTCGGATCGCTTCTCCCTCTTCAGATTGATACTCATCTCTGAGGTGGCAGCCACACGACTCATTTCTATCGATAGCATCCAGTGCCATCAATTCGGCCAATTCAAAGTAGTCGACAAGTCGGAGTGCATACTCCAGGTATTTATTATAATATCCGGCTTCGCCCGGTACACGAACATTCTGCCAAAACTCCTCTCTGAGATTTCGAATGAGTGATATTGCACTCTCTAAACCCTCTTTACTTCTAGATATTCCTACTTTGTCCCACATGATCTTACCCAGCTCTCTGTGAAACTCAATGATGGTTTTATCGCCTTGAATTGAAAGTAATTTATCAAGCTGTTTGGCTGAAGTCTCAGCTGCCTCCTTAAAAGCTTCATGATCCGTAGTTACTTCTGGAAATTTATTGTCTGCAAGATAATTCCCCACGGTATAAGGGATAATGAAATAGCCGTCAGACAATCCCTGCATCAGTGCACTCGCTCCAAGTCGATTCGCACCATGATCTGAGAAATTGGCTTCACCCGCTACAAACAAGCCGGGGATATTACTCATTAAATTGTAATCCACCCAAAGACCGCCCATTGTGTAATGAACAGCCGGAAATATTCTCATCGGTGTTTCATATGGATTTTCGTCTGCAATATTCTCATACATATCAAACAGATTCCCATACTTAGCCTGAATCACATCTTTACCTTCGCGGTTAATCGCATCTCTAAAATCCAGATACACCGCCAGGCCCGTTTCTCCGACTCCCAATCCATCATCCGTAACTAATTTTGCATTCCTTGATGCAACATCTCGTGGGACCAAATTACCAAAACTTGGATACCGCTCTTCCAGAAAGTAGTAACGCTCATCCTCCGGAATATCATTGGGCTTTCGTTTATCTCCTTTCGCTTTTGGTACCCAAACCCGGCCATCATTTCTCAAACTTTCACTCATGAGAGTCAGTTTGGATTGATACTCACCGGATACCGGAATACAAGTTGGGTGAATCTGTACAAAACATGGATTTGCAAATGCAGCACCACGCTTATGACATCTCCATGCAGCAGTTACATTTGAATTTTTTGCGTTAGTGGACAGATAGAAAACATTTCCATATCCGCCTGTACAGAGAACGACTGTATCAGCATACCATTTCTGGATTTCTCCGCTCACCAGATCCCTGGTAATAATGCCTCGAGCTTTTCCATCAACTACAACCAAATCAAGCATCTCCTGACGTGGATAGTTTTGGATTTTCCCGGAGTGGACTTCCTTCATCATCGCCTGATAAGCACCCAAGAGCAACTGTTGGCCGGTTTGTCCCCTGGAATAAAATGTGCGGGAAACCTGTGCTCCACCAAATGATCGGTTATCCAGTAATCCACCATACTCCCTGCCAAAAGGTACACCCTGAGCTACTGCCTGATCAATGATATGATTAGAATTTTCGGCCAGTCTATAGACATTTGCTTCCCGACTTCTGTAATCTCCCCCTTTAATGGTATCATAAAAAAGCCTCCAAACACTGTCTCCATCATTTTGATAATTTTTTGCAGCGTTTATACCTCCTTGAGCAGCAATACTGTGTGCTCTTCTTGCTGAATCCTGAATACAAAATGTTTTCACATTGTATCCCAATTCGGCCAGACTCGCTGCCGCAGAAGCACCTGCCAAACCGGTACCTACAACTATGACCGAGTATTTGCGCTTATTGTTTGGGGAGACCAGCTTCACATCCTTTAGATGATTTTTCCATTTATCTTCTAAGGGTCCTGATGGTATTTTAGGATCTAAATTCATATCAAATTTTCTTTAACAACCGTTTAATTACAATTGATGAGTGCAGCCTCGCATCCACCACCGAAATAGATATAGAGTGGTATAAATAAAAAACCTACTGCCAATAAAACCGCAACTACAGCTCCAATGGTGTAGATTGTGGCAGAAGCTTTTGGACTTCTGAGAGTAAGAGATGTAAAAGCACTCCAGATACCATGACCCAGGTGAGCGCCCAATAAGATCATCACAAATGTATATCCAAAAGCGTAGATTGGGTTTTGAAATGTGTTGATTACCAGTGTTTTGATATCGGTCATCTGCTCTCCATTCACTACTACAGATTCGGCATCTCCAAGGGCAAATGTATTAATGTGTATGACAATAAAAATTAACAGAACAAAACCGGTAAATGCCATACTTCTTGAGCTCAAACTCTGTTTACTGGGACCGCCTTTGCTGCTATATACATTGTAATCCTTAGGCCGGGCCTTTCGTTTGCCAAGCCAGATGGAGATTCCAATCCATGCATGCACAACAAATATGACGATCAAACCTATCCTTGCCAGCCATAAGAGCGGACCCAACTGATGTAAAAAGTGGGAATAGTTGTTCATCGCATCGGGGTCACCAAATATGGCAAGATTACCGGCGAGATGAAATATGACAAAAAAGAGTAATAGAAAACCGGTGAGCCCGGTCAGTATTTTTCGGCCAACCTGTGACTGAAACGCTTCAATAATAGATGGCATATATTTTTAATTTATGGTAGTTGTGTCAAGTTAGTTTAAGAGCCGTAACTTCCACTTAAATTAGATTTACGTTTATCACTGCAAATTCGTTTCTTTTGCCTTAAAAGGCAAGGTAAATGCGTATCCATTCTGTTTAGACGCTAATTCAGAAAGGGTCTAAATTATATCTTATCAATAAACGGTTTTATTCATTTTGAACTATACGGTTACAAATTCATTTCACATTCATGAATAAAAAGCTGAATGAGTCGGATAAGGTTTTTACATTTATCGTAGTGGTCTCACAAAAATCCATTTAATTTTATTGCATCCTCACTCTAATCAGATCAGTTTTAAAGCATTTAAAAATATTTCATCATGAAAATTTATACTAAAAGAGGTGATCAGGGAACCACATCCCTGTTTGGCGGCACAAACATTGAAAAAAGTCATATCAGGCTACATGCATACGGCACAGTAGATGAGTTAAACTCAGTTCTGGGAATGAGTTTATCCAATTCGATGAGCGACAGAGGACGGGAGATCGTTACGGACATTCAAACTCAATTATTTGTACTTGGGGCTGATTTAGCTACACCTGAAACCAAAAAAACAAAAATAAATCGTATTGGTACAACAGAGATTGAAACACTCGAAGGATGGATTGACGAGCTGGAAAATGAACTTCCGGCCCTAACATCCTTTATATTACCGGGTGGAATTCAGTCCGGTGCATTTTTACATTTAGCACGAACAGTATGCAGAAGAGCTGAGCGTTATGCCGTTGAATTAAAGAATAGTGATTCGGTTTCAAGTGAATCCATCATCTATCTGAATCGTCTTTCAGATCTCCTGTTTGTATTGGCAAGATTTGAAAACAAAGAAGCCGGTGCCGAAGAGATTAAATGGCTGCCAAAATAAACGCTGATAATTCTGTTTAACTCTGTTATTTTACATTCAAACTGATACTTAATAAAAAATCTTTCATTATGGCATTAATGATTTCAGTATCCGGGATTCGAGGAATTTTCGGAACCCATCTCACACCGGAAAATTTGGTCACTTTTACTGCAGCTTATGGGACATGGTTGGGTGGTGGCAAGGTGGTTGTTGGTCGTGATTCTAGGGTAACGGGACAAATTTGTGAAGATATTGTTTGTGCTACACTACAGAGTACCGGTTGTGATGTCATTAAAGTGGGAATTGCTACAACCCCTACCGTTGCGATGGGCGTACTGAGACATCAGGCGTCTGGAGGCATCATTCTCACAGCGAGTCACAATCCTGCACAGTGGAATGCCCTTAAGCTTCTGAATGATAAAAGTGAGTTTTTAGATGCAGAACAAGGGAAAGCTGTTTTGGATATTGCCGAAAAGGGTACTTTTTCATATCAGCTTTATGATGCAATAGGATCATTAACAACCGATGATACCATTAATGAGTATCATATTGATGAAATTTTAAAACTTCCATATATCGATGTCGATCTGATCAGAAAACATGAGTTTACCGTTGCTGTTGATGCTGTAAATGGTGCTGCGTCTCACTCTCTGCCAGCTCTTCTGAAAATATTGGGAGTTACCGTTCATGAAATCCACTGTACTCCAAATGGCATTTTTCCCCACAATCCGGAACCACTACCGGAACATCTGACTGAAATCTGTGAATTCGTTAAGGCAAATAGTTGCGATCTGGGCATCGTAACCGATCCCGACGGCGACAGGCTCGCCTTGGTAGATGAAAACGGTCGGTTGTTTGGAGAAGAGTACACACAAGTAATGGCCTTTGATCTGCTGCTATCTAAAAAAAGTGGTGATATTGCAACCAATTTATCTTCATCAAGAGCGTCTGATGACATAGCAAAAAAGTATGGCCAGGTTTGTCACCGGTCAGCCGTTGGTGAAATCAATGTGGTTAAAGTGATGCAGGAGAAAAATGCCATCATTGGAGGTGAAGGTAACGGAGGGGTGATCAATCCCGATCTACATCCCGGCAGGGACGCGCTGGTAGGAACAGCTATGGCATTACAGTTGCTCGCAGAAAAAAATCAGAAGGCTTCCGCTTATAGGGATACACTTCCTCATTATGAGATGAGTAAACAGAAGCTTGAACTCGTCGCTTTGGGGGTTGATGCAGATGAACTGCTCGATAAAGTGGCTACTGCATTTGAAGATCTCAACCCAAATAGAGTTGATGGAGTAAAAATCGATTTTGATGAAGGTTGGGTTCATTTCAGAAAATCAAACACTGAACCGATCGTCAGAGTCTACAGTGAAGCCAATAGTAAAGAGAAAGCTGAAGAACTTGCGGAAAAAGTAATCTCTATGATCCGATAAATGAAATCTTGATGGTATCATTTCTTTAAGTCAATTTTAACTACTATTAACTGAAGGTTTTGTTAAAAAATTTTAGAACTCTATTACGGTCCTCCTGACGAAGTTCAGGATCTCAGGGTTTATAAGTTCAATATGATCAATAGATTTTGCATGACTCATAGCCTTGAGATCCTGAAATAAATTCAGGATGACGCAATTACTAGCATGACGAATCAATGATGCCGCAGCAACATTGACGCAATATCAATATCTAATAAATTAAACAGGTTTTCAGCATGATTAAATCGATGACCGGATTTGGCCGGGGTGAAAATTCATCAAATGGTTTCCAGATTACCGTAGAGCTTAAAACTCTAAATAGCAGATATCTGGATATCTCATTGAGAACTCCGAAAGCATTGCAACACAATGAAATTGATATCAAAGAGATCGTTCAGAAGCAACTCTCACGGGGCAAAGTTCACATCAGCATAAACATTGAAAAAAAAGATGACGAAAATCCAACCATTAAGTTTAACGATGAACTGGTAAAAGCCTATGGGGAAATGCTTGAGAAGATCAGACTTATTGCCAACATTCAGGAACCGATTTCGATCAAAG
Organism: Bacteroidota bacterium; assembly: GCA_024635465.1. Taxonomy (GTDB): domain Bacteria; phylum Bacteroidota; class Rhodothermia; order Balneolales; family Balneolaceae; genus Rhodohalobacter. Next base: position 5,800 of record JAGXIS010000097.1, read on the forward strand.
ATATCCTTCGGTTTGATGATATTTTTGAAAATGATCAGATAGAGGAAGAGACCGGCAAAGTGATCTGGAATTGTACAAAAATTGCACTGAATGATGCTCTAACAATGCTTAATCAGATGCGGTTACAGGAGGGTACGGAGCTTAAAAAAGATCTGATCAAACAGATTAACGGTATTTCAGAAATGCTGACTGAAGTGAATAGTTTATCGGATGGCAGAATACCGGAGGTTAGGGAAAAATTACAACTCAGAATCAAAAGCCTGGTAACTGATGATAAATTTGATCCCGATCGATTGGAGATGGAAATTGCACTGATTGCTGACAAAATGGACATCAATGAGGAGGTTATCCGGCTGCAATCTCATTTAAAGTTCTTTTTAGAAGCCCTTGAAAGCGAAGATTCCGTAGGGAGAAGATTGAATTTTCTCTGTCAGGAAATTAACAGGGAACTCAACACCATTGGATCAAAAGCAAATGATTCCGTTATCGCGCACCACATCGTACTAGGTAAAGAAAAATTGGAACAGATTAGAGAACAGGTTCAGAATATTGAGTAAAGAGGGAAAAATCATTGTACTGGTTTCGCCCAGTGGAGGCGGAAAAACAACGATTGCCAATCGGTTATTGAAAGAGTTTGACAAGATTAAATTTTCAGTCAGTGCAACGACCCGAAAACCTCGGGAAGGTGAAGTAGAAGGGGTTCACTACCGGTTTATCTCTGAACAAATGTTCAAAGATAAGATCCAAAAAGAGATGTTTTTAGAGTGGGAAGAGTTCTACAATGGAACATACTACGGAACACTTCGTCAAAACGTTGAAAGTGACCTTAAAAAAGGCTATTTTGTCTTGCTTGACATTGATGTTCTTGGAGCACTGAATGTTCAGAAGATGTATGGGGAGAGATCATTAACCATTTTCCTATCCCCACCCTCTTTAGATGTACTTAGAGAGCGATTGGCACTGCGTGGAACGGAGACTGAAGAAACTCTTAACACCAGAATCGAACGCGCTCGTAAAGAGATCGAACATGCGGATCGATTTGATAATGTGGTTATCAACGATCAATTAGATGAAGCATACCACAAGGTCAAAAATTTGGTTACTAATTTTATAAACGGATAAAGAATTATGGCAATTAATACTCTCGATGTTGAAAATCTCGGTGGCGAATCCAACAAATATGAAAAAATTGTTGTGCTTTCAAAACGTGCCAGACAGATTGCAGCACAAGAAAAACTTGAGTTGGATGAAAAACTGAAGTATTTCGAAGGATTTGAAGATGAAGACGAATTCACCTTCAATGAAGAACAAGAGCGTATCTCCAAAGCATTTGAAGAGCTTCCTCATGCAACTCAGCGTGCTATTGGTGAATTGCTGGATGACAAAATCACTTACCGATACCCCGCTAAAGAATTATAATCATGCTCTCCGGTAAGCGCATCATATTAGGCGTTACCGGTGGTATTGCTGCTTATAAGGCAGTAGTTCTCCTGCGAGAATTCCAAAAAGCCGGTGCTGAAGTTCGTGTTGTAATGACACCGGCTGCTACCCGTTTTGTCGGCATTGAAACATTCACTTCTCTTACACGATACGATGTTGCCGTTGATGTTTTTTCCGGTGATCAACCCGGACAAAGCTGGACAAAACATGTTCACCTCGGAGAGTGGGCAGATCTTTATGTAATCGCACCCTGTACAGCAAATACGTTGGCCAAAATAGTACAGGGAGTGTCCGATAATATGCTCACCACCACAGTTTTGACAGCCCGATGCCCTATACTCATCTGCCCCACAATGGATGGAGAGATGTATGAGAGTCCGGCAGTATCTGAAAACCTCAGTAAAATCCGGGATATGGGTTACTATATTCAAGAGCCGGAATCCGGTTATCTAGCTAGCGGACTCGAGGCAAAAGGAAGATTACCGGAACCGGATACCATTCTTCAAAGAGCCGGTACAATTATAAAAAATCATGCCATTCAAGGTCCGTTAACAGGAAAAAAGGTAGTGGTCACTGCCGGACCCACTCGCGAGTTTATCGACCCTGTTCGATTTATATCCAACCCAAGCAGTGGCAAAATGGGGATTGCCATGGCTGAAGGTGCAAGACTTTTAGGCGGGGATGTTCTACTACTTCATGGACCGATTTCTGCTGAGGTTCCCGATAGAATTCAGACCGCTCCCTTTGTCTCAGCTCAGGAATTATTTGATTTGATGAAATCCCATTCCGATGCGGATATCATCATCATGGCAGCAGCAGTTTCAGATTTTAGTGCAGAAGAGAAGCATGATCAAAAAGTAAAAAAGGAGAAGGCATCACTGACCCTCAAATTGAAGAGAAATCCGGATATTCTGCAGTGGTTGGGTGTGAAGAAAAAACCGGGGCAGGTATTGATCGGATTTGCGATGGAAACTGAGGATTTAATAGCAAATGCAAAGTCAAAACTGGAGAAAAAGAACCTGGACTGGATCTGTGCGAATTCTATTCAAAGTGAAAATGCAGGATTTGAATCTGATTCAAATAAGATTACTCTTTTAAGTAAAAACAGCGAAGAAGTTTTTGAGGGATCCAAAGAGAGAATTGCCATCGATATATTGAAGAAAATATTTCAGTAGATTGGAACCGACATCTTCTAAATGCCGAAGTCAGCTTTCTACCCAATCCCCTTTCTAACCATCTCTCCCCACTCCTTACTCC
>JAGXIS010000098.1 GCA_024635465.1 Bacteroidota bacterium
AACTACTATATGAGTACTGCACCTGTTGAACCGCATACCCTCGATTTTATCGTTGTATCAGTTGTTACAATCATTCTCTGTACACTCGCCTCCTGGTTACCGGCTCGCATTGCAGCTAAAACAGATCCGGTTAAAGTACTCTCATTCGGGAAGTAATATATTATTTATAGATAAATTATATAACTCATTGTCTTGTAGTGTGTAAAATAACATTATAGTCACTTTCAAAAGACCCCATTGTTTTAGTTTCAATTGATCAATGCGCAAGCCGATGCACATTTTTCGCCATCCATTGCTCCTGAAACAATACCGCCTGCGTATCCCGCCCGCTCTCCACAAGGGTAAAGTCCTTTTATTCTGATGTGTTGATATGTTTGACGATCACGTGGTATTCGAATGGGCGAAGAAGTTCGGGTCTCCGGTGCATGCACGACGGCCTCATTGGTTAGATAACCCCGCATCGATTCATCAAACTTTTTAAATCCCTCGACCAGTGCATCATGAATAAAATTGGGGAACACTTCGCTGATCTGAACCGATTTTATTCCGGGTGAATAGGAAGTATCCGGAAGATCTGTAGAAAGAGTCCCATCAACAAAATCCATGAGTCGCTGAGCGGGCGCTGTTTGCGTTTTTCCACCCAACTCCCATGCTCTCATTTCAATGGATTTCTGAAAAGCGACTGCTGCCAAAGCCCCCTGCTCAGAATAGGGTAAAAAATCATCCATTCTCAATTCAACTACAATCCCTGAATTGGCAGTGGCCCGGGCTCTTCTGGACGATGACCAGCCATTCGTTACAATTTCTCCCGGTTTTGTTGCACAAGGAGCAATTACACCGCCCGGACACATACAAAATGAATAGACACCTCTCCCATTCACCTGTTTGGCGAGAGTATAGGGTGAAGGTGGCAGATACTCTCCACGATCCTCACAATTGTACTGTATCGAGTCGATTAATGATTGTGGATGCTCAACCCGAACTCCGACAGCCAGCGGCTTACACTCGATTTCAATGCCATTATTCAGTAATATTTCAAATATGTCTCTGGCAGAATGCCCAGTAGCCAATATCACTCTATTGGATTTATAGACATCTCCACTTATGGTTTTTACACCTTCAATTTGGTCCCCATGGATAATAAAATCAGTGACCCGTGTATTAAAATGAATCTCTCCACCATGCTGCAGAATACACTCTCGCATAGAGGAGATAATAGGTGGTAATTTATTCGTGCCGATATGTGGGTGAGCATCGACGAGAATCTCTCTGACAGCACCAAAAGCAACCAGCAGTTTTAAAATTTTGTCAACATCACCCCGTTTTTTTGAACGGGTATAGAGTTTCCCATCCGAATAAGTGCCTGCACCCCCTTCACCAAAACAGTAATTGGAATCTTCATTGACAATATGATCCACATTGATTCCTTTCAAATCCTTTATCCTCTCTTTCACATCTTTACCACGCTCAAGAAGTATCGGTTTCAGTCCCAATTCAATGAGTTTGAGTGCCGCAAAGAGTCCGGCCGGACCCATCCCCACTATAATAACTTCTTCGGCATTTGAAACTTTCTTATAATCCGGCAATTGGATCGAATCCTCAACAAAAGGTTGGTTTAAATAGACATTCACTTTCAAATTTATAATGATCTCCCTCTGTCGTGCGTCTATAGATCGTTTTAAAATCTGAATGTGAGTTATTTCATCTTGTGGCAATCTTTTATCTTTCGAGATAAACTGCTTAAGTAACGAATCGCTGGCCGCTACTTCCGGGGATACGCGTATTTGAAACTCTTTTATCAAACTGATTAATTTTGTACCGGATTTGAGATTTGGATATGATTTCTAATGTCGGATTCTAAATATAGAATGAAAATTTACAGAATAGAAGATCTTTAATAGTTGGGTAAATGTGATTACAATAAAATATTCTTCTATGATGGGAAAGTGTTAATGTGTTTACGTGTTTAGGTGTTTAAGTGTTTAAGTGTATATGTGATTTACGGGTTTAAGTTTGAAAGTGTGTTTGAGTGCTTAAGTGTTTAAGCGTTTACTTGTTGATCTGTTTAGGTTGAACTTGAATCAGCACATATGAAAGATCATTGATAGATTAGAAACTCAATATGGATCACGATAATTCAGGATTTTCAGAATCTCCGGTGCCATCGGATACCTCCACACTTACCAAACTCTCTGCAGCATCAGGAGTGTTATGGATTGTCATTGGATTTAGTTTCATCCATTTTTTTCATGACCGATCTATTCTTGAAATCCTGTCAGACGGCACTTCGATATGGACACAGATTTTAATAGGGATAATTGCAGGGTGGATATTTGGAATGATCGGTCGATGGATGTTCAGAAATCCAAAGCTAAAAAAGACCCTTGATGACTATCTGATTATTAAAGAGTTGAAGAAATTTTCACTAACAAATCCGCAAATTTTACAGATTTCAATCGTAGCCGGAATTTCTGAGGAAATCCTCTTTCGCGCCGCTTTACAACCAATTATCGGAATTTGGCTGACTTCTCTCATCTTTATCGGCGTGCATGGATATATCCGATTTAAAACATGGGGACACTTATTATTCACAATCTTTACATTTCTGCTAAGTGTACTGTTGGGACTCCTTTTTATTTATTTTGGAATCATCTCAGCTATATTGGCTCATGCTATTTATGATATTCTCTTGCTTCGGGAGCTAAAGAATGTGGTATGATTCGATAATAACTCTAACTCAATAGACCTATGCAACTATGGGTGAATAAAAAAGCAGTTTTCGATAAGACTTAGGGAGCATGGTTTATACTTTTTATGGATCCCTGAGCAATTGAAGATACCAGAGTAAATCAATGTCGTCGAAGTTCCCATAGTTCGATATACTCATTTTTTCTGTTATCTCTCCTTTTCGTTTTCTTAGATTTTTTCGCTGCTTTCCTTTTGATCAGGTTCACTTTTTTGAATCTGTTATTTAAAGCCAGTTCAGTGATTACAGGATGTTCCTCATGATAACCCTCAACCTGTGCCAGATTTGAAAAAAGGATGACCATTCGGCCATCCGGTTTCATATGATCGTATGCTTCAGTAAAAAAACGTTCAAAAAATCCCGGCTTGTAATAAATGGCGTCGTCCAACCCTTCTCCATCACTTTTTTCCGGCAACCAAGGGGGATTAAATACTATTAAATCACTTTCTTCATCTACCTTTTTGAAAAGATCAGAATGAAGAGTTAATAGCTTTGATGAATCAACATTCATGCGATCCATATCTTCTTTAATAGATAACAGGGCATTAGTATTAATATCAGTTGCAATCACCCTATTAACATTGTGATTCAGCATTTGAAAAGATAAAATACCACATCCTGCACCGATATCGAATGCTAATTCGATTTCACTCTTTTGCTGTTTTAACCAGTTCTCAAAGAGTAACAGATGATCAAATCGGGTTGGGAAATAGGTACCGTAATAGGGATGCAGTTTCTCAGTCAGAATAGGGTATTGAATCCCATTCATATACCACTGCCATGAACTGTTCAAACCCTGTATTTGAGGGAATGAAAGATACAATTCAGGACTCTCCGAATAAAATCTCTCAAGCCAACCTATTTCAGGGGCTTTGTCGAGCCCTATTTTTCCATTATTTATTCTGGATAAAAGATTATTTGAATAGAAATAGTATGCAGAGCGCTGATCCCTGTATTTTTTAAAGTTTTCTTTCATCTGTTTACTAAATACTCTCTTCTTTAGCTCTGATAAAAGTTTTAATCCCGTCGAATATTCATCTTCTACCAACACATATTTCCCCTCCATTAACCATTGAGTGGCCTGATCCATATCGCTCTTTTTATTTATAGATTTGGGCTTATGCTTAAGCAAAATCGGCTCAGGCATTTCAGGGATATCAACTTTCTTTAATTCTGACATTATAACTTTACTTCAATTTTCTTTAGAGAATAATCTTAGCTTAAAGTAAGCAATTTGGCGGATCTCTCTTCAAGATTCTCAACATGTTGCAGATCAATATCATTAGAATAAAACAATTACTCTCCTTGCCTTTTAACAGCCACAGAATTACAATGTGGTTATACATTTTAACTCCAATTTGAACCTAACGAATCATGTTAAACCGTAAAAAATTCTCATTTGTTGTATTTTTTGCAACTATTACTCTTTCACTGCTTACAATCCCATCTGTAAGTGCGCAAACCTGCCCTGATAATGCCCCTGCACTCAATCCTGGGCCATTAGAAGAATCCTGGGCCATTGAGTGGTGGATGCCGCGTCATGAGGCTAAACGGAGCGAAGAAGGTCGTAAATCAGCAAAGCTTCTATTGTTAGGGGATTCCATCACACATGGATGGGAGAGTACAGGTAAACCCGTCTGGGATCAATACTTTGGGGAAATCAGCACATTTAACCTTGGGTTCAGCGGGGATCGAACTGAGAATGTACTTTGGCGAATAGAAAATGGAGCTTTAGAAGAGATCTCACCGGAATTAACCGTACTGATGATTGGAACAAACAACACCGGACATCGACAGGATTTACCGGAATGTACCGCACGTGGAATCGAAATGATCGTGGATCAGCTTTTAAGTGAATTTCACGAATCTCAAATCCTGCTCCTCGCAATATTCCCCAGGGGACATGAACCGGATCATGAATTACGTCAACTGAACAATGAAATCAATGAGCAAATTGCTCAATTCAACACTAAACCCGGAGTACATTTTCTCGATATCAACCATATCTTCCTCACAGAAGATGGAGTCCTAACGGAAGAAATTATGCCGGATATGCTCCACCCGAATGACAACGGATATGAACTATGGGCAGAAGAGATTAAACCTGTAATCAATGATCTATTGAATAAATAGCAGATGAAGTGCCGGTTTCAAATCGATGCCTGTTCTTGAACCTTGTCCCTAACCTGAACTCCCGAGGGATCGGGATTGTCACTACACTCCAACCTGAACCCTGAACCTTGATTTCTGATAAAATTAGAAAATTCCTATATACTCTTTATAAGATAATGTATAGCAACATCTTAAATACTTAACCCTCTTCCTTAAACCTTTTAATATTTTGGATCACTCCACGTATTAATTCACTCCTTGCTTCAATACTTGCCCATGCAATATGCGGCACCATAACCAGTTTTTCACTCTGCTTGATTTTTAATAAAGGGTTATCAAAAGCGATCGGTTCTTTTTCAAATACATCCAAAGCTGCCCCTGCAATCAA
>JAGXIS010000099.1 GCA_024635465.1 Bacteroidota bacterium
CTGCGAGCTTGCCTGGCAACATGTACATCAAATGGGATTTGTAATTCTGAGGGTTCCATAAAGTCCCAAATTCCGATATCTACCGCACTATTTTTTCGGATCATCCATCGCAGATACATACAGAGTCTTTTACAAGTACTCCCATGTTCCGGATTAGAAATATGTTTACGGGTTCTGATACTCAATTCAGGAGTCAAACCAAAAAATTTTTCATGGAATAATGCTAATACCGAACGATCTTCACGCTTGCCGCACTGATAGCATTCACTCCAGAACTCTTCAAAATATTCATAATCTTGATAGATTTTCTGCAGTGCATAAATCAACCCGTGAATGTCAATCGGCTTAAAAGTACGATGTTTAAAACCTTGAAGAGTTGCATAATCTTCCTGACTGTATCGGCTTATAAATTCGAGCGGTCTATATTCCATTCGTTGAAGGAGGTCGTCAACTTTACTGATAACGATGTCTCTGCGCCCCCAAGCCATTATTGCTGCAAAGAAACCGGCAATCTCAATGTCCTTTTTATTCTCAAAGGCATGAATAAACTGAACAGGATCAGATTGTATATAATCGGGCTGTTCAACTGAATCATTAATGCGATCTAAGTATACTTTTATCTCAAGGAGGCCTTCAAAAGATCTTTTACGCAATTTAGGTCGACTTTTATTCATCTTAAAAATCGAATCAAATCATCGTTTTCTAATCTCTGCAAATCATCAATAAGAGTTCTATTTGCTTTTGGAAATGGATAGGTATCAATTTCCTCGAGAGTAACCCACTTTAATTCCTGACTGGATTTTGGTTGAGGATCTCCAAACTCTATTGAACACCAATACGCATGAAGAGATATTTTAAAATGGGAGTAGGCGTGTTTTATCATTTTAAACTTTTCATATACCGTCACATCAACCCCAAGTTCTTCTTTAAGCTCTCTAAAAACGGTCTCTTTTATAGATTCATTTATTTTATTTTTACCGCCCGGGAATTCCCACATTCCACCCAACATGACATCATTCGGTCTAAGAGCAATCAGGAGTTCATTTTTAAGGTTTAATATCAGACCGACACCAATATCATGGTGAGGGATTTTTTTCGCTTTGGATTTATATGGGATGATATCGGTTTTAGCTGAATTAAAAGCTATGCATTGAGTTGATAATGGACATTTGTCGCAATCCGGGGCAACCGGTTTGCAAACTATCGCTCCCAGCTCCATGATTGACTGATTAAAATCCCCGGGGTGATCAGATGGAATGGCATCATTTACAAAAACCTGAACTAAATTTTTTACCTGGCTACTACGGATATCATCTTCAATTCCAAGAAACCTTGATACAACCCGAATCACATTTCCATCTACAACTGCATATTTTTTTCCAAAGGCGATACTTAAAACTGCGGCTGCTGTGTATGGACCCACACCTTTAAGTGCAATAAACTGATTATAATCGTTGGGAATGACTCCACCATTGTTATTAACGACACTTTTTGACGATTGATGAAAATTTCGTCCGCGGCTATAGTACCCAAGCCCCTCCCAGCACTTCAAAACTTGCTGTTGTTCAGCTTGAGCTAAATCCTTAATGGTCGGGAAAGATTCTAGAAATCTATGATAGTATGGAATTACGGTATCTACTCTTGTTTGCTGGAGCATCACTTCAGACAGCCAAATTTTATAAGGATCTGATGTATTACGCCAGGGAAGATCACGGCGGTGTAGATAGTACCATTGAAGTAAATTTTCAGAAAAATAGTTATTCACACTAAAATAAATCCTCTTCCAACTCTTCCTGATTGAGTTCGATCACATTCATAACATAATTCTGTGAAGCCGCAGCTCCGTATTGATCTGTAGCAATTATTTGAAAACGGTGTTCACCAACCTGTCTGATATTTGGAGTCCAGCGAAACAGTCCGGTTTGTTCTTCAATTTGTGCGCCATTTGGTAAATCAACACCGAGGTATCGGATCAATTGCTGATCTATTCCATCCGGATCAACAGCCGATATTTGAAAATCAAATTCTTCGCCCACAACAATACTTAAGGGTCTTGAGGGACTAAATTGTGGTGGTGCATTGAATGATCTGAGATCAATCATAAACGTCTTGCTTTGTGCATTTCCATCCGCTTCAGTAGCTGTAATAGTGACTGAATGCCTGCCCGTTTGCGAAGTAGTGGGTTGCCAATAAAATGTATTCCCTCTAATTCTTGCATTTTCAAATGGTGCACTGTAGCTGATGGTTATCTGACTTAAGTCTATATTTCCTTCAAATTCAATAGGGAGTATAAGAGGGCGGGGGAAAGGTAGAACTATGTTCCCAATCTCTTTGAGTCTGAATACATCCGATTCTGAGATCGATCTGGTTTGATCAGTTCTCACTACCTGTTCCATTAAAGGAGCGATAGCATTGTTTTCAGAAATCCATAATTGACTATCTGAAGATGTAATAAAATTATTTGATCGTTCACCTGTTAGCCATCGTTCTAAATTACCTGAGGAATTTTCAACCCATATTTCGCGATTTGTTGTTCGTACTACAATCTGCTCATTCCAATTTAAAATTCGATCAATTTGTCCGGATACTTGTGATAATGATTGAGTCCGACCATTCGAATTGATTAAAAATATATTTCCAGAGTTATCTGCACCCAATAATTCACCGCCAGTAAGAAAGATTTTGTGGATATTTCGATCGATTGAAGTAACAGATAAAAGTTCTACTTCGTCTTCATTGAGCTCATAAATCGCTAATTCATTACCGGATCTGAGTACATAAAGTGTATTTCTGCTATCAGAGACCATAGATACAGTGGAAGTTTCTTCGTTAATCAATGACCAATCTGTGTCTACAGATTCAGGTGTATCTAAATTTAATGATCCCAAAGCCCCGTTATTTAGTGCAACAAATAACTTGAATCCAATTCGTTCAACGGTTAAAGGCTGTGATGGCAGTATGGTAGAAGAATAAACACCCAGGACAGATGTCGGTTCAATGACTGTCAATCTGCGACTATCACCGTATAAGTAGGCAAAGCGAATGTCACTTTCTAAAGTATGACCACGCTCCTGCATCCCTGTGGATGAATAAAGCCATTGGAGTGAGTCGCTATAAGTTCTAAACACGACAAGTCCTTCACTCTCCGATAGGGCATAAAGATGAGTTTCCGAACTATTGATATCGATGATATTCGGTATATCAATTTGACGATTTAAATTTTGAACCAGTTGTCCATGCCCGGGTATAGTAAGAAATGGAATAATTGTCAGTAAAATTAGAAGCGTTTTAAACATTGTTTTCAATGTGGTTTTTAGAGCCAGTTATGTTTTTTATACCATCTAATGGTTCTTGATATTCCTTCCTCAAGTGTATAATCAGGTTTGTAATGAAGTTCATCCATTGCTTTTTGATGTGAACAAGTCCATTCTAAGACCATTTCATTTGCCTTTTCCCTGTTGATAACGGGGTATGTACCAAAAAATGACGCAGTTGTTTCAATTATATCGGCAATATTTTTAACCCAGTTGGATCGAAGTTTGATAGTAGTCAGTTTTTTGCCCAATACAGTTTTAACAATCTCACTAATTTCATTCCAATTGGTATCTCTGTCTCCACTCACAAAGTAGGTATGAACGCCTGCTTTTTTTTGATCAGCAGCTAAAAGAATAGCTTTAATAAGATCATCAACATAAAGTAGTGAGATTTTCGGACCTTCACCATCACCCACTATTGGGGCAATTCCTTTATTCATAATTTTAAAAAGGGTGAGTATCTGTTCTTCTCTTGGTCCATAAACAGCCGGTGGCCTGATTAGAGTGATAGATAAATCATTGTCAGCTTCCCTATGGACCATCTGCTCCATCTTCTTTTTCGATTTCCCATACATACTTACAGGTTTCATTGGGTCTGATTCTACTCGTGGAGATCCGTTACTTGAACCTGAAGCTGCCAATGAGGATAAAATAACCAATTTTTTTACACCCGTTTTTTTTGCGAGGTGAATTATATTTTCTGTAGCATCTACATTGGCATGATCAAACTCAGCTTGAGACGTTGCCTTTACGATTGCGGCATTGTGAAAAATGACATCAACCCCTTTCAAAGCTCGTTCAATGACTTTAATCGAGCCTAAATCCCCATCAATACGTATATAATCCTTTCCCTTAAGCCATTTCTCCTGGCTCCTAACAAGGCATTTTACTTCTTGCCAATTAGAATCTTGGATCAATTTGTCTGCGAGATGGCTCCCTATAAAACCGGTAGCACCGGTAATAAATGCATTCATTAATTTGTATATTCTGACACTAAAATTAGGTCTGCTTAAAATACTTCCTGTTGACCTTCCTATTGAAATGATCTTATTAGCTTGAAAGTAGCAATTTTTACGGGCAATTATAACCATATTCGTGATGGTGTATCACTCACATTAAATCGACTGGTTGGATTCCTGACTGAGAAAGGTGTAGATGTGTTAGTTTTTGGTCCAACCATTGATAAACCCGAAATTCAACATACCGGCGAATTTGTCGCAGTTCCATCGATTAGTATGCCTGGCAGACCGGAATATAGAATCTCAAGTGCTTTTCCAAAGGATGTTCAAAAGAGACTGGAACTGTTTGATCCGGATATTATTCATATTGCGACTCCGGATTACCTGGGTTTTAGAGCATTAAAATGGGCAACAAAAAAAGGAACTCCGGTTGTATCATCATATCACACCCATTTTTCAAGTTATCTGAAGTACTATAAACTCTCATTAATTGAACCTCTGCTCTGGAAATATCTGGCATGGTTTTACGGGAAATGTACTCATGTCTATGTTCCATCGGAGTCGATGGCAAAATTATTGGATGAGCAAAATATCAATAGTGAATTGAAGATATGGGCAAGAGGAATCGAAACAGATCGTTTCAGCCCTTCCTATCGTGACTATAAATGGCGCACACAACATGGGGTTTTAGATGATGAGCTGATTATCACGTTTGTATCCAGATTAGTGTGGGAAAAAAATCTAAAACTTTTTGGGGATGTGGTTAATAAGTTACAGACTTCATATCCGAAATTGAAGGCTCTAATCGTTGGTGATGGTCCTGCAATGGAAGAAGCAAAGGAACTTATGCCTAAGGCAGTGTTTACAGGCTTTTTGGAGGGAAATGAACTGGCGAAAGCCTATGCCAGCAGTGATATTTTTTTTTTCCCATCAGATACAGAGACATTTGGAAATGTAACGTTGGAAGCGATGGCAAGTGGTTTACCCTCTGTTGTAGCTGATGCTACGGGTAGTCGATCTCTTGTGAATCATGGTGAATCCGGATTTGTAATTCCTGTTGAAAGCTCCGATAAATTCTATACATTTATAGAGAAATTAATAAACGATGATAAACTTAGAATGAAAATGTCTGCTTCAGCTATAGAGAAAGCTGATGAGTACAGTTGGTCTGCAGTAAATAATCATCTTCTGTCGTATTATTACGAAGTATTAGAATCTAAAAAATAGATTGAATTGAAAATTCTCTACGTATCACATCTGCATCCCCCAAAAAATAAACCGTTAAAGAGTGTGGGCGGGATGCAGAATGTCAGTGTTCAAATGACAAAAGCATTAGATCGAAGAGAGGATATTGAATTAAGGACCCTCATTCTTAACTCATCCTGGAGATTTATCGGTATTAAAACCTTCATTTTTCTTGTAACATTACTTTGGAAAATCCCACTTAATGTAAAGAAGCACAATCCGGATGTGATCCTATTCTCTTCAATGGTAACAGCATGTGTGCTTCCGGTGATGAAAAAAGTTTCGGTACCCAAGGTCACTATTAATCACGGTCAAGATGTAACACTACCGGTAAAACCCTACCAATGGTATCTTAAATATGTTTTTAAGAAGCTTAATGGGGTGATTTCTGTTTCATCAGCTACTCGTAATGCCTCAATTAAAAGAGGGTTGGATCCTGATAAGGGTGTATCCTTACCCAATGGATTTGAGATCATAAAAAATGGAGAGTTACCAAGAAAAAAAGAGGCACTGGATTTAGTTAAGAATCATTTTTTAAATAATTTAAAAGGGAAAAAGTTATTACTGACAGTAGGACGACAGGTGAAGAGAAAAGGTCATGTCTGGTTTATTGAGGAAGTTTTGCCAAAAGTAAAATCAGATGTAATCTATTTAATCGTTGGATCAGGGCCGGAATTCAACAACATTCAAAATGTAGTTGAAAATTCACCCATAAAAGATCAGATTGTGATGACAGGAAAATTGCCTAAAGATCTACTTAACACCTGTTATGTTGCTGCTGATCTCTTTATCATGCCGAATATTCCGGTTCCGGGTGATATGGAAGGTTTTGGAATTGTACTTCTAGAAGCAAATAGGGCAGGTGTACCTGCAATTGCCTCTGATCTTGAAGGAATAAAAGATGTAATAGAACAGGGTGTGAACGGTTTTAGGATTACTTCAGGAGATTCAATGGCATTTGCAACAAAAATTGATGAAGTTCTGAATAATGATCTGGAAGCATTTTCAAAAAAGGCCAAAGAGTATGTAACAAATACTTTTGATTGGGATGTAGTAGTAGAAAAGTATATTGCTTTTCTGAAAGATGTGAAAGATGTGAAAGATGTGAAAGATGTGAAAGATGTGAAAGAATAAACTATCAGATTCGTTAAAATTTGATAGAAACTTTATACTCGGTATATTTGCTAGTTGAACTATAAAAAATAGAAAATAATGGCCGAACCGAAATCGGAGACTTCATATAGCAAAATTTTTAAAAAAGCTCACGACTTTACAATTGCTGAAGAGATTAAAAAACTCGGTCTCTATCCGTATTTTAAGCCTCTTCAAGCAACAGATGGGACAACTGTAAATATCGAGGGAAGGGATGTCATCATGGCGGGGTCTAATAATTATTTAGGGCTCACAAATGATCCAAGGACTATTGAAGCTGCTCAAAAAGTTATAAAAATTTATGGGACAGGATGCACAGGATCCAGATATTTAAACGGTACATTGGATCTTCATCTTGAGCTTGAAGATAAATTGGCGGAATTCATGAGGAGAGATGCTTGTGTTCTTTTTAGCACAGGATATCAAACAAATGAGGGATCCATACAGGTTATAGCCGATAGAAATGATCTGATTTTTTCTGATAGAGATAACCACGCATGTATTGTTGTAGGAACCCAGGTTTCCAATGCCAAAACAATTCGTTATCGCCACAATGATGTAGATCATTTACGTATGTTGCTTGGAAAAGCAGATCCGGAAGCAGGAAAAATTATTGTCAGTGATGGTGTTTTCTCCATGACAGGAACACTCGCTAAGATTCCAGCTCTTGTGGATGTTGCTAAAGAATTTGGTGCAGGACTCTATCTGGATGATGCACATGCGATTGGAGTGATTGGAGAAGGCGGGAGAGGATCCGCATCTGTATTTGGTTTGATGGATGAAATTGATTTAATAAGTGGAACATTTTCTAAATCATTTGCATCATTGGGGGGCTTTTTAGTGGGTGATAGAGAGATAATTGAGTTTATCAGACACAAGTCACCCGCGCACATTTTCAGTGCAAGTATGCCACCTGCAAATGTAGCAACAGTTTTAAAATCGCTTGAAATACTGCAAGCGGAACCTTGGAGATTAGAACGACTGGAAGAGATTTCAAACTACATGAGATCAGAGTTAAGAAACCTTGGTTTTAATGTTTGGAGTAGTCAGACACCTATAATTCCGGTAGTTATTGGTGACATGTACGAATGTTTCCAATTTTGGAAAGATCTTTTCGAGGAAGGTGTATATGTGAATGCGGTAGTTCCACCTGCTGTGCCTCAAGGACAAGCTTTAGTCAGAACAAGTTACATGGCAACTCATACTGACGAACATCTGGATATGATTTTAAGTGCATTCCGTAAAGTCGGTATTAAACATGGAATCATTGATGAAAATGGGCAATCCCTTATTGACCCTGAAAAAAACTGAAAGTGGAAACCAATTCAAATACGATAACCTACGTAGCGTCTAAAGATGAGAAAAAGACGTTTATTGAATTTCCATATTCACATTATGAGAATGATAAGTTTTGGGTAGCACCACTGCTTATAGAGCAGAAAAAACTTCTGGATCCCAACAAAAATCCATTCTATAATAATGCCGAAATTGCACTTTTCAATGTATCGTTTAATGATAAACATGCCGGTAGAATAGCTGCAATTATTGATCATAGATACAATAAATTTCACAATACAAAGACGGGCTTTTTTGGTTTTTTTGAATGTATCGATCAACAGTCTACTGCTGATTTACTTTTTAAAGTAGCTGAAGATTGGCTGAGAGAGAAAGGTATGAATACTATAATGGGGCCGTCTAATCCGGGTATGATGGATGAGTTGGGCATCCTTGTAGAAGGTTTTGATAAATACCCGACTATTTTAATGCCATATCACAAAGATTATTACGATAAAATCATTCAAAAAGCCGGTTATAAAAAAGAGATGGACCTCTTGGCTTATTTGGTAACACAGGATAGTGTGGATCATGAACGTGCCAATAGAGCAATGGAAATCGTAAAGAAGAGGCTCCCCGGAATCAGCATAAGAAAGATAAATCTCCGTAAGATTAAAGACGAAGTGAAAATTATAAGAGAGATTTTTAATAGCGCATGGAGTAAAAATTGGGGATTTATACCGCTCTCTAAGGAAGAATTTGATAATCTTGCCTCGGATCTTAAATCAATAGTTGATAATGACTTTGCCCACATCGCTGAGATAGATGGAGAACCGATAGCTTTCTCAATTGCACTTCCCGATTATAACCAGATATTTAGAAATATGAATGGACGGTTGTTTCCAACCGGATTGTTCAAAATATTATGGAATCGGAAAAAAATTAATAAAGTGAGAACTGCACTGATGGGTGTAATACCTGAGTATCAAGGCAGAGGAATAGATGCTCTATTGCATAGGGAGGCAATAAATAGCGGACTCAAAAATGGAATTTTTTCCTCTGAAGTGGGATGGATCCTGGAAAATAATGTGCAAATGGTCCGAGTAGCTGAAAAACTGGGCGGTACGATCGATAAACGTTACAGGATCTACAGTAAAAGTCTCAATTGATAAGCTCCTCTTTACTTCAAAAATAGATTCAAAATCGCTATCTTTAAGGAGTCAATTCCGCTCGGATAAGTAGTACTCTTTTGAGATGTTTAGTGCGCTGAAATAGGAAAGGTGAAATGTAGAAATCACTTACCGCTCTATCCGGTAACGTTTTATTTAAGTTTAACTGTATTAAAAAATGAATAGAAAAATGGCCGATTTTCGTATTGAAAAAGATTCTATGGGTGAAATTAAAGTTCCAAAGGATGCTTATTATTCTGCACAGACGCAGCGTGCTTTTGAGAATTTCCCTGTAAGTGGTATTCGCTTTAATTCTGCATTTATATCAGCATTAGGACACATTAAATTTGCAGCTGCAAAGGCAAATGAAGAATTAGGGTTGATTGAAAAGCCTGTCTCAGAAGCCATTCAAAAAGCGTCAATAGAGGTAGTAGAAAATAAATTTGATCAGGATTTTGTACTGGATATTTTCCAAACCGGATCAGGTACTTCCAGTAATATGAATGCGAATGAAATTATCGCAAAGCGTGCAAATGAGCTAAAATCCGACACAGATATCTCTATTCATCCAAACGATCATGTCAATTTTGGTCAAAGTTCCAATGATGTGATTCCAACTGCAATTAGAATTGCGGCTGTTATTTCTGTTAAAAGAGATCTGATTCCGGCGCTGAAACATTTGCAAAATGCTCTATTAGATAAAGGGGATCAGTACAAGGATGTCGTTAAAACGGGTCGTACACACTTAATGGATGCGATGCCAATTACGATTCAACAGGAATTTAGTGGTTATGCCCGACAGGTCGAGCTGGGAATTGAGAGACTAAACTCAACACTAGCCAGAATGTATGAGCTCCCTCAAGGAGGTACTGCAGTTGGAACCGGCATCAATACACATAGTGAATTTGGTAAACGTTTTGCATCCATCATTTCAAAAGCAACAGAATGTACATTTAAAGAAGCTGAGAATCATTTTGAAGCACAAGCGAGTGTTGATACGCCGGTTGAACTCTCGGGTCAGTTAAAGACAATTGCAGTCAGCCTGATGAAGATCGGTAATGATTTCAGGTGGATGAATTCAGGCCCGAATAGTGGAATTGGAGAAGTCGAGTTAATGGCATTGCAGCCCGGATCCTCAATAATGCCGGGAAAAGTGAATCCTGTAATTGAAGAGTCGTTAACCATGGTATGCGCACAGGTGATTGGAAATGATGCAACAATTACTATCGGAGGTCAGTCAGGAAATTTTGAACTCAATGTGATGTTGCCGGTAGTAGCTTATAATTTGTTGCAATCCATTGAATTACTATCAAATGCCTCTACAAACTTTGCGGATAAATCAGTAAGTGGTTTGGTTGTTCGAAAAGAGAGAATAGAGAGCATGGTTGGTAAAAATCCTATACTTGTTACGGCCCTGAATCCATTAATTGGTTATGACAAGGCGGCAAAAATTGCAAAAACTGCATTTGCGGAAGAGAGATCTGTGATGGATGTTGCCAAAGAGATGACAGATTTGTCGGATAAAGAACTGAAAAAAGCACTCAATCCGATAAATATGACCAAAGGTGGATTTTCAGACTAAAAAAATAGATTAAAGGATCTCGAAAAATGAGGGGTATAATTTCTTGCCGATTCAGTAAGTAAACGTATTTATTTTCAACTTACTGATACTACGTATATTAACTTTCTTGAGAAGAAAAATCGGTTCTGAATTTTGTTAATAGCCCCCAACACCTTATTATAATATAGTACATATCAGACCATTATTTATCATTTAAGTTGTTGTAAATAATGAATATAAGCTATCTATGAAAAAAGCCGAAAGCATAAAACACTCAGTCAAATATAAGAAAGAAGTTCTGAGGGATCTCAGAATTGCTTGTATGAGTAGAGAGATGTCGATGATAGGCAGAAAAGAGGTGCTTACCGGAAAAGCAAAGTTTGGGATTTTTGGTGATGGTAAAGAACTTCCACAGCTTGTGATGGCTAAATTTTTTAAGAACGGAGATTTCAGATCAGGGTATTACAGAGATCAAACGTTTATGATGGCAATTGGCGAATTATCAGTTGCTGAATTTTTTGGTCAACTTTATGCAAATCCGGACATAGAAGCGGATCCGAATTCAGCCGGACGTCAAATGAATTCTCATTTTGCATCTCGTCTTTTGAATAGTGATGGCAGTTGGAAGTCGCAGACTAAAATGAAGAACAGTTCCGCTGATATCTCTCCAACAGCTGGGCAAATGGCCAGATTGTTAGGCATTGCTCAGGCTTCAAAGATATATCGGAACAGTGAAGGATTAAAAGATTGGACTGATTTTTCAATTAATGGAGATGAAATTGCCTGGGGTACGATTGGTGATGCAAGTACTTCGGAAGGAATTTTTTGGGAGACGATGAATGCTGCCGGTGTATTGCAGGTGCCTATGGTTGTTTCCGTTTGGGATGATGGATACGGTATTTCAGTTTCAAAAAGGTATCAAACAACCAAGGAGAGTATATCCAAAGTAATGCGTGGATTTAAGAAGACTCAAAAGGAGCCGGGCATTGAGATCTTCACTGCCAGAGCCTGGGACTATGAAGAGATGTTATCTGTTTATAATGAAGCTGCCACTCTTGCGAGGGAAGATCATGTTCCAGTATTAATCCATATTGAAGAAGTAACTCAGCCATTGGGGCATTCCACATCCGGGTCTCATGAACGATATAAGGATGATGAACGGTTGGCCTGGGAAAAGGAACATTGTTGTATTGAAAAATTTAAAATGTGGATTATTTCTGAAGGAATCGCGGATCTGAAAGAGCTGGAAAAAATAGAGGAAGAAGCTCGGTCTGAGATTATTAGTGAGCAGAAAAAAGCCTGGGAAAAATTCCAAAGTCCAATTACAAAAGAGAAAGAAGAGGTGATATCTCTTTTGGATAGAGTGATGGAGAGACATCCGGAAATTAAAAAGTTGAGTGAATATCGACTTCAACTTCAAAAAAGAAATAAACCGATTCGACGGCATGTTGTCTCCACCGCAAGACGAGCTTTATTTGAGCTTAGAGGAGTTGTCTCGGATGAGAAAATTTCACTTGTAGACTGGTTACGCAGGCAACAAGATCTTAATTGGGATAGATTTAATTCCCATCTATATAGTGAAACAGACCGATCACCACTTCTTATTGAAGAGATAAAACCTTCATACGATTCAAATCCGAAGAGTGAAGATGGCAGAATTGTGTTAAGAAATAATTTTGATGCTCTATTTGCGAAATATCCCAATGCTATGATATTTGGTGAAGATGCCGGAATGCTTGGCGGTGTGAATCTGGGTCTTGAAGGTATGCAAAATAAGTATGGTGAGCTTCGAGTTAGTGATACCGGTATTCGTGAGGCAACCATACTGGGACAGGGAATTGGATTGTCTCTTCGAGGACTTAGACCCATTGCTGAAATACAATATTTGGATTATCTCTTATACTGTTTTCAATTATTAAGTGATGATGTAGCAACAGTGCGCTATCGAACCAAAAGCGGTCAGGCATATCCACTGATCATAAGAACACGTGGACATAGACTGGAGGGTATTTGGCATGCCGGATCTCCTATGGGGATGATAGTTCATGGTTTGCGGGGTATTCACGTATGTGTGCCAAGAAATTTAACTGATGCTGCCGGTTTTTATAATACGTTAATGCAGGGAGATGATCCTGGATTAATCATCGAACCTCTGAATGCCTATCGGTTAAAGGAGAAGATGCCTTCGAATTTAGGAGAATTTACTGTGCCATTAGGCATCCCGGAAATTATACAAGAGGGTGAAGATGTTACACTGGTTTCATACGGATCAACGTTGAGTATTATTGAATCAATTCTGCCTAATCTACAAGAAATGGGCATCTCAGCTGAGCTGATAGATGTAAGGACATTGCTGCCTTTCGATAGAAATCGTATGATTTTGGAATCTCTTAAAAAAACGAATCGTATTTTGTTTATCGACGAGGATGTTCCGGGTGGTGCTACAGCATATATGATGCAGAGAGTTATTGATCAGGATGGCGGATACCATTATCTGGACTCAGAGGCTAAATGCCTTACAGCCAAAGCCCATCGACCGGCTTTTGGTTCGGATGGAGATTATTTCTCTAAACCAAGTGCAGAAGATATCATTGAAAAGGTGTATGAGTTAATGCACGAAGCTAATCCAGGGAAATATCCTGCTCTCTGGTGATTTTAAAACAGATCAATAGATGAGATCGACATTGGGTCTTTCTAAATTTCAGCAATTTTTGCCGATGTGATTGGAGTTCTGCCTGATAGTGTTTTAAAAGATGCTCCAATCAATAAATATAAAAAGCCAGATCAGCGGTAGATAGATAAAAGAGGAGAACATCAAAGAGCGAGCATTATCCACATCTCGAAAGTAGGAAAATTTCAAGCCGTAATAGAAGAACCCGGCTGTTGTGATCATTGAACCGGTAAGATATATCCACCCGACCAAATCCATAACAAAAAGCTTATAAACTGTAGGAAAAAGAATCATTATGGGTAATAAAGTCCATAGTGCAGCTTTATAACCGTTTGGATCATTTTTTGGCAACATTTTAAATCCGGCATGATCGTAATCATTTTTGCATACCCATGCAATAGATACAACATGGGGTATTTGCCAGCAGTAAATGATTCCAAAAAGAATCCACATTCCATGCTCAAATAAGGTACCACTGACAGCTACCCAACCCCCAACCACCGGTAATGCTCCGGGTATAGCTCCAACAAAAACATTCAGTGCAGAAATTCTCTTGAGTGGTGTATAGGCAAATAGATAAATCACTGTTGTAGCCAGTGAGACTATTCCGGCAACTACATTTACCATTATAATCAAATAACCCAATCCCGCAAAAATTAATGTAATGGAGAAGATAAAACTCTGTCTGGGTTCAATTCGATAAGCCGGCAGGGGTCTTCGACTGGTTCTCTTCATCAAACTATCGAGATCCCGCTCAATAAACATATTGTGTGCAGCTGTGCCGGCAGCGATGAGATAAGTACCCAAAACTGCATGCATCATCAATACAAAATCAATCCCGCCTGTAGATGCCAAAAGAAAACCAATGAGCATACTTGCAAGTACTGAGAAAGTGATGCCTGGCTTGGTAAGCTCATAGTAGCTACCCATTGTGCCGACTAAATCCTTAATTGTTACGTTACTTGTTGTAGCTTTGTTCATAGAAATCGTGATCAAATATCACGTAAAAATAATCAATTTGGCCAACAGATGTTTGGAAAGGACTCTTGAATCTCAATGAATCTCTTTTATAGTTTCTCACTTAGTGATTGCAGAAAAATTCGGATCTCTTTTAAATCTTTAATCGTCTCAAATGGGAGATTAGGATCTGTTTTTTCAGTTTCGTCCAAATTTTGTTCTTTTTCAATAAATTTTTGAGCTCCTGCAGTACTGTACTTTTTGTCTTGAATGAGCTCTTTTAACTTCAATATAAGCGTAATATCTTGTTCTCGGAATGTGCGATTTCCGGCTTTATTCTTTCTGGGTGAGAGCTGTTTGAATATTGTTTCCCAATATCTAAGGACATGAGGCTCTACACTTGTAATATCACTCACTTCGCCGATTGAATAATACAATTTCTTCATTGTTTGGAAATCTGTTATTTTAAGGATTCATCACAAGAAAATAATTATATTTCCTTGGTTTATGAACTCATTTTAAAAAAAGAAGTTGAGAGTACATAAAATGTAGTGAGATTATCCTCGTTGTTTTAATGAGGTTGATCAAAAAACTCATTTATGAAATAAATATAGTAAACTTGCAGTCTTTTGCCGGAGAAAATTAAAAATATAAAAACCATAGCGGGGATACCTCGAGTTGAGATAAGTGTTGTCATACCTCTTTTTAATGAGGAGCATACACTCGTAGAGCTTGCCGGGAAAATTGCAGATTCTCTACAGGGTAAAGATTTTGAAATTATATTTGTAGATGATGGTTCAATGGATCGTTCTTGGGAGATTCTTTCCAAACTCAGTCGGGATTACTCATTTGTTAAAGCGATCCGGTTCAGAAGGAATTACGGCAAAAGTGACGCTTTACAAGCCGGATTTACTGCTGCAATGGGTAGGTATGTAGTAACAATGGATGCTGATCTTCAAGATGATCCCTATGAGATTCCGGGCCTTATTGAATTATTAGAGCAGGGAAATGATATGGTAAGTGGTTGGAAAAAGAAGAGATTTGACCCGATTTCTAAAACAGTACCTTCTCGCTTTTTTAATGCGGTAACCCGCTTAACAACCGGAATACAATTACACGATTTCAACTGTGGTTTAAAAGCCTATCGTAAAGAGGTAACGGATAGTATCTATCTCTATGGAGAGATGCATCGTTATGTGCCACTGCTAGCAAAATGGAAGGGTTATGATAAAATTGAAGAGAAGGTTGTAAAGCATCATCCCCGGAAACATGGAAAGACAAAATTTGGAATTTCCAGATTCCTCAATGGATTTTTAGATCTTATTACTCTATTGTTTGTCAATCGCTACAAACAAAGACCCATGCACTTTTTTGGTTCATTAGGCATTTTATTTCTCTTTATTGGAGGTCTGATAAGTACATATTTGTCTTATATAAAAATATTTTTAGGTCAACCACTGTCAAATAGACCTCTGCTTTTTTTGGGTATCCTTTTAATTTTAGTTGGTGTTCAATTCTTTTCTATTGGGTTTTTGGGTGAAATGATTAATCGATGGCATGTTCGAAATCAAAATCCTGAGATTGCTGACAAAACAGGTTTATGACAAAAATCGCATATGATCCTGTCAAAGATCGCCTCGCAAAACTGGTAAGAAACTCCAGGACATTGCGCCGAATTTTCTACTTCTTACTTAATCTATTTTTTCTCAGAAGCTGGCATTTGAGACGTATTATAGCCCAAAAAGGCGATGTGATAGATTCTTCAGGAGATTGGAACCTCCTGGATGCCGGTTGCGGGTTTGGTCAGTACGACCATTTTATACTTAATCGTTTTGAGAATGTTAATATCACTTCAATTGATGTAAAAGAGGGTTATTTAGAAGATAATAAAAGATTCTTTCTAAAAGAGATTGAACAAGAAAGAATTCAATTTGATCTTGCAGATTTACTCAATCTAAATTTGGAAAAAAAGTTTGATTTAATCATTTGTATTGATGTTTTAGAACATATTGAGGATGATCAGAAAGTCATACAAAATCTTAGCAACTTATTAAAAAAAGGAGGTTACTTCTTAATGCATTCTCCGTCACATTTGTCGGAAGAGGATGGGGAAGAGGATGAAACGTTTGTAGGTGAACATGCACGTACCGGGTATTCTAAAAATGAAATTGAAGAAAAGCTCATGATTGCCGATCTAATGCCTGAAGTAACTCAATACACCTACGGAAAATGGGGGAGGAGAGCATGGATAATATCGATAAAATGGCCCATGATCTTGCTTAATAAATTCAATCTTTGGGGATTGATTCCACTGTTGTTTTACTACCCAATCATACTTCCGATCACGTTGATCCTAAACTTTGCTGATCTGTTCAACAAGAAAAAAACAGGTAATGGTATCTATTCAATTGCAAAAAGAATTTAAATTTTGCCCGTTTTAGAGATATTTATATTTTTTTTCAAATAAATTACACAAGAGTATTACATTACGTGTATATAGTTTAAACAGTCTACCATAAAATTAATCTAAGACTTCCATGGAGATCCAAAATCGTCGAGAATTTTTAAAAGTGACCGGTTTAGCCGCTGCCGGTGGAATGTTAACTTTAAACGCTTGCTCAACAGGCGCTCCTCTTGCCGCAGGAACACCGGTAAGTCCGGATGTTAAACTAAAGGTTGGACTGATTGGATGTGGCGGTCGTGGTACCGGTGCAGCGAACCAGGCACTGAGTGCAGATCCTAATGTTGAATTGACTGCCGTTGCAGATATTTTTGATGATAAACCTACAGAGACGCTCAATCTACTTAGTATGCGGCATGGAGAAAAAGTAAATGTGCCTGAAGAAAATATTTTCATCGGTTTTGATGCATATCAAAAAGTTATTGATTCCGGAATTGATGTTGTTCTGTTGGCAGGTCCTTCCAGATTCAGGCCTAAACATCTTGAAGCCGCAGTTGATGCAGGACTACATATTTTTTGTGAAAAACCGGTAGCAGTAGACGCACCGGGAGCAAGACGTGTATATGAGGCTGTACGAAAAGCGAAGGAAGCTAATCTTTCCCTTGTAGGCGGACTATGCTGGAGATATGAATACCCTAAACGTGCTTTTTATGATAGAATTTTGGATGGTGACGTTGGAGAAATCAGATCCATTTACAATACATATAATACCGGTGCAGCCAGGGTGATAGAGTCAAATCAAAATTGGACTGAGGCTCAGCATCAACTTAGAAACTGGATATATTATAACTGGATATCAGGAGATCATATCGTTGAACAGGCAGTTCACAGTATCGATTTTATGCAGTGGGCAATGGGTGATCAGTATCCGGTCAGCGCGGTGGGAACCGGAGGGCGACAAGTTCGAACCGAAGATATATATGGTAACATATATGATCACTTTGCAATTACCTATCAATACGCAAACGGTGCAAAAGGATTTCACTTTAGTCGTCAGCAGCCAAACTGCGAAAATAGTTACATGGCTGAAATATTTGGAACAAGGGGTACAGGTGTTGCACCTGCATCCGGTGAGCATATTATTCGTGCGAGAAGAGAATGGAGTTACGATGGTGAACAGAACAATATGTACCAAACTCAGCATGATGAACTGTTTGCCTCAATCCGACAGGGCAGACCCAAAAATGACGGGGAATTTATCACTACAAGTACAATGCTCGCAATTATGGGCAGAATGGCTGCTTATACCGGTAGAGAAATTACATGGGAACAAGCATTGAACTCAACTGAGTCATTGGGGCCTGAAATTCACGAGTGGGATGATGTTCTCCCTATCAGCTCATTGAGTGTAGCGATGCCCGGAGTCACGGAGTTCACTTAGAAGTTGTAATTCATACTATAAACTAAAAAGGCAGGGATTAATCTCTGCCTTTTTAGTTTACACTTAAATTATTTTAATTGAAGATTACAATCTGAAATATATAAAAGGTAAATTATGCTATTAAAGACCTATCAGTTAAATTTAGATTCTAATCCAATCACACTTTTCCCATTTCGAACATCTTCAACCATCTGTTTTAAGGATGTTGTCTCAAAAAGATTTTTAACTTGTCCCCGTACTTTTTTAAAGTCATAGTGAATTGGACAAGGTTTATCATCATTACATTTTTTGAACCCGATTCCACATTGTGTAAACACATCGAGCCCGTCTGTACCCTCAACAATTTCAATCAAATAGATCTCTTCAGGATCTCTATTTAATCGAAAACCACCTGTTGGTCCTTTCATGGATACCAGTAGATTTCGCTTCACCATCATCTGCAAGATTTTACTTAGGAAGTGCCTGGGAATCTCTTGTTTTTCTGCGATGATTTTTAACTCAATATTTTGATCATCTGAGTGATGAAAAGCAATGTAGAGCATTGCTTGAAGTGCATAATGACATGTTGTTGAAAACATAATGAAATGTATGTTTAAGTTCTTTATTGAGTCAAAGATAACACACATTCAAATAAAATGGAGATCTTCATCTATAATTGGTTTCTTAACAGAAAAATGGATTAAATTGAGATTAATCCACTTGAATAAACCTATTCAAAACCCATTTAAATTTGTTTTTTAAATGAATTGATCATTCCTCCATCAAGCAGTGACTGTAGTTGTCTTCCACTTAGATTGTGTTTTGTTTTGAAAGTAGTACCTTTAGTGAGATTAGATACGGTTACTTCCATTCCTCTTTTAAGTTGCAGGTCGAGGTTATCAATTTTAAGGATATCATTTAGATCAATATTATCGTAGTCTGAATCTTTTATAAATTCCAGCGGAGCAATCCCGAAATTTGACAGATTTTGCCATCCTATACGAGCATAACTTTTTGCTATGACTGCCTTTTGTCCAAGGTATCTTGGAGCAATGGCCGCATGTTCTCTGCTCGACCCTTGAGCGTAATTATTACCTGCAATCACGATATGACCACCATGTATTTTCTGTGCCTCTATTGCACGGTCATAAAAAGTTTCATCAATAACTATATAAGCATACTTACTGATTTCCGGGATGTTGCTTCGAAAAGGCAACACTTCTGCACCGGCTTTGAGGATTCCATCTGTTGAAATATTATCACCCATTTTCAGCAATACCGGTACTTCGATATCTTTAATTTTTTCGAAATCCGGAAAAGATGAAATATTGGGTCCCTTTACCAATTCTGTTGTGGAATTTCCTTCCTGTGGACGAAGTAACATCTCTTTGTTCACAATATAGTCAGATGGTTCACTATAAGTAGGATAATCTATTCCGAACAGTTTTTTTAAATCTCTGGGATCCGTGATTTTACCGGTCAAGGCTGATGCAGCAGCCGTTTCAGGGCTGCATAAGAAAACGGAGTCTTCTTGCGTGCCTGATCTGTCCGGAAAGTTACGTGGTACCGTCCTTAAACTATTTCTACCACTTGCGGGTGCCTGACCCATTCCAATGCAACCGTTACATCCTGCCTGATGTATTCTGGCTCCTGATTGAATGAGATGAAGCATCACCCCGTTTTTTACCATGTTCTCAATGATTTGCCTCGATGTAGGATTAATATCAAAACTGACTGTATCGTGCACTCTACGTCCTTTTACAATCTCAGAGGTAATCCAGAAATCTCTATAACCCGGGTTGGCAGATGATCCAATATAAGATTGATAGATCTCTTTTCCGGCCACTTCACGTACAGTGACCACGTTACCGGGACTGCTTGGCAAAGCGATCATGGGCACAACACTTCCCAAGTCAATCTCATCATATTTGTCGTAGGTTGCTCCATCATCCGCTTTTATTTCAACCCATTCATTTTCCCGATGATTTTGGGCCATAAAATTTCTTACGATATCATCTGATGGAAAAACTGTTGTTGTGGCACCCATTTCAGTGCCCATATTAGCTATCACATGACGATCCATTGCATCAAGCTGTTCAAGACCAGGTCCGTAATATTCAATTACGTAGTCCTTTGCGCCTTTTACATCGTAACGTCTCAACATTTCTAACACAACATCTTTTGCGCTGACCCAATCATTCAACTTACCGGTCACTTTCACGCCCAATACTTTAGGCATCTTCAAGTACATTGGTTCGCCGGCTATCGCAAAGGCGACATCAAGTCCACCTGCACCCAGTGCAAACATACCCATTGCACCGGAAGCTGGAGTGTGGCTATCAGATCCCGCCAGTGTTTTTCCCGGTATTGCGAAATGTTCGGTGTGCACAGGGTGACTCACGCCATTTCCTGGTCTGCTAAACCACAATCCAAAACGCTCAGCTGCAGATTTCAGGAACAGGTGATCATCCGGATTTTTATGATCCGTTTGCAGCAGGTTATGATCTACATATTGGCACGAAAGTTCCGTTTTTGCTTTGTCGAGGCCCATTGCTTCGAGTTCGAGCATTACAAGTGTGCCTGTTGCATCCTGAGTTAGTGTTTGATCGATACGAATACCAATCTCCGAACCGGTCTTCATATCACCATCAACCAGATGTGATTGTATAAGTTTTTGCGTGATGTTCAGTGGTTCTGCCATAATCTCTCCATTTGTTAACCCTATGACAGATATAAAGATAATGATACCTAATTCGTTCAGATCATCAATAAATAAATTTAAAGACAGACACAAAAAAATGTAACCTGTGATTTGAAACCCTGATTAGATATGGTACTTATAATTCAATCACTGATTGAGCAATAAATCAACAATAGATTTAATTTTCCATTTTGAAATTGATAAATCGTGTTATCTTAATAGAAAGTACTCATCTTTAAAAACAATACTGATATGGAAAAACGAATAATGAAAAACATTTTGAATTTATCCATCATTGCCATAGCTGTTTTAGGAATAGCGGGCATCTATTCAGCAGATCAAATTGATCATACCTCATCCGAATGGGTCTCACTGTTTAATGGGGAGGATCTTACAGGTTGGTACACCTATCAAAGGGAGCCTGAACCTGAATCAGAAGTGGCAGGGATTCCACGGGATGAAAATGGGAGATATCTTGAACCGATCGGTTTGAATAATGATCCTTTAAATGTGTTTACTGTAGTAGAGGAGGAGGGTGAACCCGCAATTCGTATTTCCGGGGAGACATTTGGAATACTTGTCACGAATCAGGAATATGAAAATTATCATTTGAAGTTACAGTTTAAGTGGGGTGATGAAAAGTATCCACCCAGAGAAGATCTTAAAATGGACAGTGGAATTTTGTACCACTCAATTGGTGAGGAGGGGGCATGGGGGCGTGTTTGGATGAAATCATTGGAGTGTCAGGTTCAGGAAACCGATTGTGGTGATTTCATTGCAGTAGATTCAACATTTGCTACCATTCATGCTGTCGAAAATGAAGGGGATTATTATTATGCGGAAAATGGAGATGAGATGGAATTTAGCGCTGAGCGATCCTATTGTAATCATGACGTGGATTATGAAAATCCAATGGGGGAGTGGAATACAATAGAAATTTATACTGTTGACGGCAATAGTATTCATGTTGTGAATGGGCAGGTGAACATGCGCACTTACAACTCACAATACCTCGAAAACGGTGAAAAATATCCGTTAACAAAGGGGAAAATTCAACTTCAATCGGAAGGGGCTGAAATCTTTTACCGAAATATCGAATTAAGGTCAATTGATGAAATTCCTGAAGCAGTAATGTAATCTGGCCTAAATTATGATGAACCATCCAAAAAATGAAAGCTGGCAACTTTTAAAAAAAACAGGATTATTCTTCATTCTAGGATTCTTTCTGTTTGGATGTAGTGAACCGGATACAAAAGAATTGCCCAATATCTTGTGGATTACAAGTGAAGATAACAGCGCATTTATTGGAGCTTACGGGGATGATTATGCAGATACGCCTAACCTGGACAAGCTGGCTGAGGCCGGAATTGTGTATGAAAACGCCTATGCAACCACTCCGGTCTGTGCTCCGGCACGTTTCACACTTATAACCGGGACGTATGGCAATAGGATGGGTACGGAGAATATGCGCAGTGTTAATCCCATCCCGGATAACATTCGGTTTTACCCGGCTTATCTGAAAGATCTCGGATACCATACTACCAACAATGTAAAAAAGGATTACAATACAGTAGATCAACCGGAGGCGTGGGATGAGTCCAGCCAGGAAGCTCACTATAGTGATCGAGCAGAGGGACAGCCTTTTTTTCACATTAGAAATTTAACAACGACCCACGAAAGCCGTCTTCATGATCCGATTGATACGCTTATTCATAACCCGGCCGATGCACCCGTTCCTCCTTATCATCCTGATACCGAAACGGTACGGAGAGACTGGGCACACTATTATGATCAGATGACCCTAATGGACGAACAGGTTGGAAAGATTTTACAAGAGTTGGAGGAATCAGGAGAAGCTGAGAATACGATAATCTTTTACTACGGGGATCACGGTGGGGCCTTGCCAGGGTCGAAACGGTTTATGAATCAACGCGGCCTGAGAGTTCCTTTGATTGTCTATTTCCCGCAAAAATATGAACATCTGGCTCCGAAAGAAAAACGTACAGATCGGCTGGTTTCATTTGTCGATTTTCCGGCAACATTGTTGAGTATTGCCGGTATCAAACCGCCGGAACATATGGACGGAGAACCATTTTTAGGTGAATACGAAACCGAACCACGTGAATATGTTTACATGTACCGGGGACGTATGGACGAGCGTTACGATCTGTCCCGAGCCATTCGTGATCAAGATTATCTCTACGTGCGAAATTATATGCCCCAACGAATTTATGGTCAATATTTATGGTATCTGTGGATGGCACCTACCATGCAAAGTTGGGAGGAGGAATATCAGAAAGGAAATCTGAATGAAATTCAGCGACAATTTTTTGAACCCAAACCGGCTGAAGAGCTATATCTGATATCAGAAGACCCATGGTCAGTTCATAACCTTGCAGCTGATTCTGCATATCAGGAAGATTTGCTGCAATTGCGAGAAGCCAATTCCGAATGGATTCGGGAAATCAGTGATTTAGGCTTTATACCGGAGGGGATTTTGGATGATATTGGTGGCACCCGACCGCTTTATAATGCCGTTCGCGAAGATAACGTACCGATTGAAGAGATCATTGAAACTGCGGAGATGGCCTCTCAACAGCCGGAAAATCAGATAGATGAGCTGGTTAATCGGCTCAGCCACTCCGATCCGTCTGTCCGGTTTTGGGCTGCGATGGGGTTAGCCATCAGTGAAGACCTGGCCGGTGAATATGAGGCTGAGCTTCTGGCATTGAGGGATGATCCGTCCGGGGAGGTTCAGATGGCTGTGGCCGAAGCACTTATGGCCTCCGGTGAGACATCTGCATCGATAGAGTTGATTCAAGAAGCTCTTTCTGATCCTGATGACCATGTAAAACTCCGGGCTGTAAATCTGATTGAAACCCTTGATGAAAGTCTGATAACCGACGATATCAAAAACACTATACGCAGGTTTGTGAATGAGTTTGAAAACCAGGAAGCCGCAGCTGCAGGGTACGTATTCCGGGCTTCAGAACGGCTTGTTGACAAGTTAGAATTGTGATTTCATTTCAATTGCTATTGAAATAACATCGGTGCAAACTCTGACAGGTATAGTCTCCAGCGATCCCAAGTGTGTCCACCGCCGGTTTCCCGATAGACGTAATCAAAATCGTGACCGTCCAGAACTTCTCTCATGTTGATAACACTGTCGTAAAGAAAGTCATCCGTTCCACAGGCAATCCAGTAAAGCTCGTAGCCGCTTTCTTTAAGTTTGTCAATATTCTGATTGGTAAGTTCGAGATGTGTCTGTGCATTCATTGCAAACTGCGTTTCACGGATGATTCCCATACTCATTACCCCGTAATAGTCAAACACTTCAGGATAGTTTAAAGCCAATTTTTGGGTTTGCCATCCACCCATCGACAGACCGGTTACAGCTCGATTTTCTTTTCCGGTTTTTACGCGGTAATGGGATTCAACAAATGGAATCACATCGGCTATGAGACTCTCCTCAAATTGTACCGTCGCCATTGGGTTTGCAGAATCAGACTGACGCACAGGATCATGCCCCGGAGCCACATGCCATGTCGATACCTGATTTGGGTTGCCATTGGTCATAACAACGATCATCGGTTTGGCATCACCGGCATGGATCAGATTATCCATGATGCGGTTTGCAAGGCCGAGTTCTGTCCAGGCGCTTTCATCACCTCCGCCGCCGTGTAGCAGATAGAGAACAGGATATTCTTCATTACTTTCACTGTAATTTGGTGGTAAATACACTTTCATGCGTCTCTGATCCATATTCAGTGTTGGTGAGGGATACCAAATCTCTTGAATTGTACCATTCTTTTGATCACTGAGTTGAACAAATTCACTTTCTTCGCCCGGTAGAATAAAAGCACTGAATGTATTTCTGACGTCGCGAATAACCCAGGGATTATGAGGATCGACAGTTCGAACACCATCTACGTTGTATGAGTAATTATAGTAGTCAGGCTTTAAGTCTGAGATATTCAATTCCCAGAGTCCTTCGATTCCTTTTGTTAAATTTTCTGCTGAACCCCAGCCCTGCATCCAGCTCCCGCTGATTTTAATTGAATCGGCGGTCGGTGCCATGATTCGAAATGTCACGGAACCATTATCATGAAATTCCGGTGATATGATCGGATCCTGTTGAAACTGTGACAGCGCCGAGTTTGTGAGTAATCCGAAAAGGCCAACTATAAGTAATAGTTTTTTAAAGATTTTGTTTGATTTCATAAGGAGGGCATCAGAATTCATGTGTTTATTTATGAGATATCGATAAGGTAACCTAAATGGCTTACTACTGAAAAGCAGATCAAACATCTATTGTTACAATATGAAACAATAGGGGATTAGTCAATAAGTAATTCAAAAATGGATCATTAATTATGATTCCACATCAGCTTTAATTGTAAATGTGTTTGAATATCTTTGACAGAAGTGTTCACTGTATTCATTATGGTGTAGATATCCGGCATATTTAAATGGAAAGCAAGTTACAGATGATTAAAAGGAAGGTTTGATCAATTTTTTATATAATGATGATTATCAGATAATTAATCCGGTTATTTATGATGAAATCTGTTAGCAAAATAGCATTAATCCTGGCAGTAATATTTTATTCGTTGGGATACAGTTCGACTTCTGCCCAGACAACATCAGATTCTGAAAACTCGCAACCCAACA
>JAGXIS010000100.1 GCA_024635465.1 Bacteroidota bacterium
TAACGGATTCTGGCGTCAAGCTGCGCCGTCCCAGTTGGTTGGCGATCGTCCAGACCTTGACTGCATTCCGACTGTCAAAAGACATCTCTACAATTTTGTATGGTATGATAATGTCGTTTGCTTTTTCAAATGCTTTCACTACATCCAATACACTACTTCCCTTACCCGTACCTAAATTGTATGTATAAAGTCCCGAAGATTCAGATAATTTTCCGAGACATTTAATATGACCAATGGCCACATCAACTACATGTATATAGTCACGAATACCGGTCCCATCATGTGTCTCATAATCATCTCCATAAATTTTTAAATAGCTAAGTTTTCCTACAGCGACCTGAGTGATATAAGGGAAAAGATTATTTGGAATTCCATTGGGATCTTCACCGATTAATCCACTTTCATGGGCTCCTACAGGATTAAAATACCTTAAGAGCGCAATTCTCCAAGATGGATCCGATTTGAATAAATCACGAAAAATATTCTCAATACCTAATTTTGTAGCACCATATGGATTTACGGAAGAAAGTTTACTCTCTTCTGTAATGGGCGACTCTTCCGGATCTCCATACACCGTTGCTGACGAGCTGAAAACAATTTTTTTAACATCATGTTCAACCATTACTTCACATAGGTTGAGTGTGCCGGTAATATTGTTTTGATAATATTTAAGGGGCTCTTTTACCGACTCCCCTACGGCCTTCAAACCGGCAAAATGAATGACAGAATCAAAACTATAAGAGCTAAAGAGGTTCTGGAGTCCTTTTTTGTCTAAAAGATCAATTTCATGAAAGTTTATCTTTTTACCGCTTATACCCTCAACACGGTTTAAGGATTCTTTTTTACTGTTTGATAAGTTATCTAAAACAACTACATCATAGTTTTTATTGAGGAGTTCCAATACAGTATGGCTGCCAATAAATCCCGTTCCACCTGTTATAAGTATTTGATCCATATAAAACGTGTAAAAAAAATTTGTTCAATTGATGGGTGTAAAATAGCTTTATAGATCAGCCCTATGGAGCTTCAATCAGGTTTTCTAATTCCTTGAGTAGTACATCACAATAAGCATCCATTTTTTCCAGTACGATTTTTAATTCATCATCAGACATATCATCTTGAATCACCAGTTTAGATCTTTCATAAAGCTCCAATAATCCATGAAGATTCATCATTTGCGCCACCGGTTTCACCTTATGGCCGGTTGTTCTAAGGTTGGCTAGATCCCTATTCGATAAATGTTTGTCAAAATTTTCATTAAACTCTGTAAAAGAGATAATGGAGACTTGAACAAACTCATCCAGATAATCTTCATCACCATAGAGCAAGTTTTTAATGACCTCTCTATCTACTATTGATTTATTCACACTCTTTTTTATTCATTTGCGGGTTCACTTATTCCATGAGGTGTAGGTTTACCATCATTATTCAGATGGACAAAAACTATCTTATCAATACGTATAATTGGTTTTTGTGTGAATTTGTGTCTGACCTCACACCTAACAGTAATGGATGTTTTTCCAAATGCAACGGTCTGCATACCGATTTCAATGATATCACCCAATTTTGCAGAACTTACAAAATCAATTTCAGACATAAATTTTGTTGCGATATTTCCTTTACCCAACTGACAAATCACATAAATTGCTGCTTCTTCATCAATCCAAGCAAGAACTGAACCACCAAAAAGAGTGCCATGGGCATTTAAATCTTCCGGCTTAATAAGTTTCCGGCTAAAAAATCGCATGTCTGGAAATTGTTTCGGCACTTTGTTTAGAGTATAAATAGTTGATATTAATCAAGCATCCAAATAGGCTTTAAAAGTATAACAAATTTTAAAGAAATCAGATGGCTGATTTCTAATATTTCGATTCATCAAAAAAGACAAGTCAAAATAATTTA
Source organism: Bacteroidota bacterium (assembly GCA_024635465.1). Lineage (GTDB taxonomy): Bacteria > Bacteroidota > Rhodothermia > Balneolales > Balneolaceae > Rhodohalobacter. The sequence continues at coordinate 1,903 of JAGXIS010000100.1, forward strand.
ACCAATTCTAATTTCTTTTTATAGGTCTCAATAAATGTTAACAGTCAATTAACACAAAGAAAGCTATCAATGATTACATTTATCACAGGTTATACAAAATATTTTACTATCAAATAACGGCAAAAAGGTTCATGTGAAAGTGAGCCTTTTTTTATTTCCCGGGTTTGTATCGTCTCATGACTTTACTATCTTCAATTCTTAAAATAGGGTTCATCAAAATAGGGTGAGAATATTTCATCCGATAGTTGAATAAGTTTTTTTAGTATAAATTGAAATAGTTGTAAGAGAAATGTTCATACTTATACACTATTTTCAATTTCTGCTCATAGGATTGAAATAATAAAATTTATCTTTTGCCATATCTACCAATCATTATTGCCGCGTTTGTGATTGCGTTTGTAAACTACATGTTTACCAAATGGTTCATTAAATACGCTCGTGTAAAACGCATTACTGATATTCCTTCAGAGAGAAGTTCACATGTTCGGCCCACTCCCAGAGGAGGAGGTGTTGGTTTTGTAGGTTTTCTATTCATTACGTTTTCAGCTTATTTACTAATCTTTGGCACACAGTTGGGAATTGAGTTCTTGATATTCCTCAGTGCTTTATTACTTATTTCAGTGCTAGGTTGGTTTGACGACAGAAATAATCTATCTAGAAGGGCTCGATTTGGAGTGCAACTTATCGCTTCCTTACTGATCCTTATCTTTATTCAAAATTTAAGTCACATTTCAATCCCCACCTTAGGAACTTTTTCATTAGGCATTTTGGGTCTTATTGTAGGCATTGTTTGGATTACAGGTGTAACAAATATCTATAACTTTATGGATGGTGTTGACGGACTTTCATCTGTCCAGGCAATCTCAGCTACTACAGGGTGGTGCATCTTTTTTTACATGCATCAACTTCAGGATCTTTTTGTGTTAAACATATTTGTTGCAGCAGGAGTTATAGGATTTTTGTTTCTAAATTGGTCACCGGCCAGAATTTTTATGGGAGATGTCGGCAGTCTATTTTTAGGGTTTTTATTTGGTGTAATGCCACTGATGGCCGGGGCATATTCAGTTCAAATTGATTCAGGAGAAGCATTATGGTTTAGTGCAATATTACTTTGGCCATTTCTGTTTGATGGAGCCTTTACAATTATAAGACGATTTATAAAAAGGGAGAATATTTTTGAGGCCCATAGGTCTCATCTGTATCAAAGATTAAACATCATCGGATGGTCTCATAAACAAATATCATCCATGTATGCACTATTTGCAATTTTCAGTTTAATTATTGGATTGTATTATATATGGGGCAGTGAATTAGAGAAAATCGTTGTCATCACTCTATTAATTGTTTCCTCATTTATCTTTTCATTTTTTGTAAGTAATCGAGAAGCAATATCAACAGATTAAAGAGTCGTTAAAAGTGAGTATGTGTTTTTCTCAGCTATGCAATTTCATACATGAGTTTTCTTTTAAATTTTCACCCCGATGGGTTGTGACTGTCGCTTAACTCCGCTTTGCGGGATAAACGAGGAGCGTGGGAATTGCTTCGCTCCGAGCATTTTTCACTATATTCATTTTGACCAGTTTGATTTTTCATTTCCCAAATCTGTCAAATTGCCTTATCTTTCTCGTCTTAAAAATTATCATCAAAACAGATCACTAAATGGATATTGATTCACAGTTACTCGCTTTAAAAAAAAGAGAATATAAAGTTGGCATTATTGGACTTGGATATGTTGGCCTTCCGCTGATGTGGACATTTTATAAAAATGATATGCCGGTTATCGGATTTGATGTGGATCAGTTCAAAGTAGACTGCATTAGGGACGGTGTTCCTTATATCAAACATCTTGGAACTGATAAAATGGAGGAACTCTCTAAGTCTGGTATATGTGAAGCAACAACAAATTTTAGTCGATTAAGAGAACCAGATGCTCTTTTAATGTGTGTCCCGACTCCATTAAATACTCAAAGAGAACCGGATATGAGTTTTGTTGAAGAGACAACAAAAACTATTTCTAAGCACTTACGGAAGGGACAACTTGTTATTCTAGAATCTACGACATGGCCGGGAACAACTGAAGAGTTGATTATTCCGATTCTTGAAACCGAGAGTGGATTAATAGCAGGAGAGGATTTTTATGTAGCATACAGCCCTGAAAGAGAGGACCCGGGTAACGCTAATTTTAATACATCGAAAATACCAAAGGTTGTTGGGGGTCACGGTGATAATGCACTAAAACTAGCGTGTGCTCTTTACGATACTTCGATCGTTAAAACGGTTCCCGTTACAGATACTAAAACAGCAGAAGCTGTAAAACTTACTGAGAATATATTTCGCTCTGTAAACATCGCACTGGTTAATGAGTTAAAAGTGGTCTATAGTGAGATGGGAATTGATGTGCATGAAGTATTGGATGCTGCAGATACAAAACCATTTGGATTTATGAAATTCACTCCGGGTCCCGGGTTGGGTGGGCACTGTATTCCAATCGATCCATTTTATCTGACTTGGAAAGCAAGAGAATTCGAGCAGGACACCAAATTTATAGAGTTGGCTGGACAAATAAATACCTACATGCCAAAATATGTAGTTCAAAAAACGATTGAAGCATTAAATAGTCATAAAAAATCAATCAATGGAAGTAAAATACTCTTAATCGGTTTGGCTTATAAGCCTGATGTTGATGATGATCGGGAATCCCCAACCTATAAATTGATGGACTATTATTCTGAAATGGGTGCGAATGTATCTTATTATGATCCGTTTGTACCGGTTATTAAGAAATCCAGAGAACATGCGTATTGGGCCGGCACAGAATCAATTGAATGGGAAAAAGAGATCATTCAAGAGTTTGATGTTGTAATAATATCTACTAATCATTCGGCGATTAGTTATTCAGAACTTGCCGAATGGAGCAACTTAATTGTAGATACACGTAATTCATTTAATGGTATAGTGATTAACAAGAATCATGTATTTAAAGCGTAAATTGATATTCTAGTAGCAAATTATCAGATAGAAATAAAAAAAGTTCAATTGATGAAAGTATTTATTACAGGGACAGCGGGATTTATAGGGTATCATCTTACAGAGAAGTTACTTGCAAATGGTTTTGAGGTTTTGGGTATCGATAATATCAATGATTATTATGATGTTCGCTTAAAATATGATCGTTTGGCTCAATCAGGAATAAAAAAGCCAGAGCAAGGAGAAATAGTAGAGAGTGAAAAGTATGGGACTTATCGTTTTATTCGTGCTGATATACAGGATAAGAGTGTTATTGAAAATTTGTTTAAATCAGAAAAAATTGATGTAGTCATAAATCTAGCAGCTCAAGCAGGAGTGAGATACAGTCTTGAGAATCCCCAAACTTATATAGATAATAATATTACAGGTTTTTTGAATATTCTAGAAGGATGTAGGTATCATCCAGTGAAACACCTTATATACGCTTCGTCTAGTTCTGTATATGGTTCTAATAAAACAATGCCATTTAAAACGAGTGATACTGTAGACCATCCGGTTAGTTTGTATGCAACTAGTAAAAAAACTAATGAGTTGATGGCTCATACCTATTCACACCTATTTCAAATACCAACAACAGGGTTACGTTTTTTTACGGTTTATGGACCATGGGGAAGACCCGACATGGCCCTTTTTCTTTTTACAAAGGCCATCATTGAAGGAGAAACCATTGATGTGTATAATTATGGAAAAATGTCACGTGATTTTACATATGTCGATGATATTGTTGATGGAATTCACTCATTGATAGATCATGCTCCAAAGAATATTAAAGATGATTCAGATTTCTTAAAAGGGTCAGAAACAAATGCGCCTTTTCAACTATTTAATATAGGGTTTGGGAGCCCGGTCAAGTTATTGGACTTTATAAGAGAAATTGAAATGAATCTAGGACATGAAGCTAAAAAAAATATGATGTCAATTCAGCCGGGTGATGTGCCCAAAACATGGGCAGATATTATCGATTTACATAAATTAACAGGTTTTAAACCACAAACTTCTATTGAGAAAGGGATAAAGAATTTTGTCAAGTGGTATTTAGACTACTATGATGAAGATAAAAAGTAAATATAGCTTAACTACTCATGTCTTATAAGGCTTGATTTTATTTAAATCTTTCGATAATAGAGTAGATTTTTACTATCTATCAAAAGTTTTGAGTAATTTACACAGATAACTGAATTATTCGGGAGCCAAAACTTTTGTGCCTGAAAAAATGGATATTTATTTGAATGTTTAAAAAGTTTTCAAATTACAGAGATACTTGGAAGTTTTTTGTAGAGATTTCTGTATGGACTCTACTTACAATTATCTCATTCATGCTACGTCTGGATGGGGATCTTTCCGGATATGGAACGGAAGTGCTTCAAGTTTCAGCATCCTTATTAGTTTTAAAAGTTATCGTAGTTTATCTATTTGGTACATTCCGGCAATCTTGGAGAAATACCGGTTTTAGAGATCTGATAACACTCATTAAATCTGTAACAACGGTTTTTGTCATCTATTTTTTGTCTGTCATGGTATTCAGAGATCAAATAGCAATCCCACTCTCTGTGCCGATTATTGAATTTTTTCTATCATTTCTTGTTTTAGGTGGTATCAGAGTAGGCACCCGATTTTTCATAGTTTATTGGAATCCAAATAAGAATAAGACAACTGAAAACCGACGAGTTTTAATTGCCGGAGCCGGTGAAAGTGGTAATATGGCTGTAAGAGAGATGCTACGACACCCGGAAGCTGGAATGCAACCAATTGCCTTTTTAGATGATGATAGATCCAAACATGGCCAAAAGTTTCTAGGATTACCTGTAGTTGGCGGAATCGACGAAATGATTGCTGCTGTAAACGATTTAAGGATTGATGAAATTCTCATTGCGATGCCCTCCGAATCGGGAAAAGTGATTAGAAGAGTGGTTAATATTGCAAGTAAGAGCAATGTGAACTATCGCATTATTCCAAGTATCTATGACCTGATCAGTGGGAAGGTAACGATCAACCAGATTAGAAATGTTGATGTTGAAGATCTTCTCAGAAGAAAACCGGTTCAATTAGAAACATCACTGATTGAAAACTATCTAAAGAATAAAGTCGTATTGGTGACAGGGGCAGGGGGTTCGATTGGCTCAGAACTCGTTGTTCAACTCTCCAGATTTAAGCCTCGCAACGTAATACTGTTAGGAAGAGGTGAAAATAGTATTCACACTCTCATCAATGATATAAA
>JAGXIS010000101.1 GCA_024635465.1 Bacteroidota bacterium
ATCCGTCAACACCTCTTGATCAGGCTAAACGATTTGAAAAGAACTTAAAGCAAAGTGCACTTATAACGATTAGCGGTGCAGGTCATTACGCCTTCCTTGAAAAACCCTCAGAATTCAACTCCATCATGAGAGCTTATCTGGAACCAAAGAAGTAGCCTCAACTACTTCTTTCCTTTACTTTTTCTATTGTTTTTTGTCTTCCGATTGTTGTTGGAAAGTTCTTCTACTTCCGGTTTTTTTTCACCCATCTGTTTGTTAATCAATGCTTGCTGTGCTATGGAAAGTACGTTGTAAACCAGGTAGTACAAACTCAACCCGGATGCAAAATTGTTAAACACAAACAGCATTACAAAAGGAATAATGTACATGAATACCTTCATGTTGGGCCCCCCACTCGGAGCAGCTCCTCCACTCATGCCGCCTGATACTTTTGATTGGAAGAACATCGCAGCTGACATCAGTAAAACAAACCCTGCAATCTGATCACCTATTACCGGAATTGTAAATGGCAGACTCAAAATATAATCCGGTGCAGATAAATCGGCTGCCCATAAAAAGGACTGTTGCCGTATGATCATTGAGTTCTGAAAGAAAAAGAATAGTGTAATCAGTATCGGAAACTGAAGCAGCATGGGCAGACAGCCACCCAACGGATTCACTTTCATTTTTTTATAAAGGGCAATGGTCTCTTTCTGCTGCTTCTGAGGATCATCTTTGTACTTCTCTTGAATTTCTTTCATTTGTGGCTGTAACTCCTTCATTGCAGCCATACTCTTGAAGCTTTTTTGTGTGAGCGGATAGAGTACCAGTTTGATAATTATACCAAACAAGATGATCAATATCCCATAGTTATTGATAAAAATACTTCCGAATGAGAAAAACGGGATCACCAGATATTTAACCAAAGGATCGGCAAACCAGCGAATTAATGCATAACCGATCTCTATTACGTCATAAGCAGTCTCATCATACTCTCTTAAGTCGTAGTACCGAAGTGGACCTGCATAGAGTTCATAAGTTAGCGTTGGATGCTGACCAAAATTGGATTGAACAAACGCTTGATATTTGTGAACGGATCCGGGTTGACCGGGTTCGCCGATAATCTGACCGGTTAGAGTTGCAGCGTTTGAGTGCGTAACCGGTTTGATATACTGACCAAAAAATCGGGTTTTTGTCATCACCCAATCAATAGTCCCATTATATCTCTGTTCAGACTCACCTGCTTCCGTAAGATTCAGCTTCTCTGTACCACCGCCCAAATAAACAAAAGCTTCAGTATTTAAAGCATCTTGTGAAATATCAAGTTCGGTAAAGTTGAGAACAGAGGTCCAGCCGAACTCTACATTCGTTCCGCTGATATAAGACTCCATTTCGATGAACTGAATGTCCAAATCGTAAGAGTACTGTTCACCATAAAAAGTGTATGTGAAAATGATACTCGATTCCTGATTTAATGCCAGTTGATACGATAGAGATACATTTTCAGAGTCAGATAATTCAACATCTCCCTGTTCGAATAGAGGCTCAAAAACCAACTCATTTGTTTCAATGTTGTAGTTTTGAGCCGACAAAAATCCGAGAGAGTAGGCGGAACGCAGTGAGTCCTGAATCATTTGGACAGGTGTCTGGTCCCAGTTACTGTGGTTTTGAAGCGTATATCTTATCGGACCTGCACCGACATTTGATAACTCCATCTCATATCGGCTAGTTCTAATCGTTGTGAGCACGGTATCCGGATAACTGGCTTCTGCAAAAGTACCCATGGCACGAACAGAAGAAGTTTCCGATTCTGAGGGTTGATCAGGAGTTTCTTCAACACTCTCTGATTGAGGGTCAATCACTGTTTGTGCAGAATCTTGTCCTTCCAAGAGACTTTGTTCACGAGCTTCTGCAAGTGCTAAACTATCTTGAGTGGCTAGTTCAGCTTGCCTACGATCCATCTCTTCCTGACTCGGCATTGTGAACCACGCCCAGCCAATAGTGAGAAGAAAAATGAGCAACAGTCCAATTACAGTATTCTTATCCAAAATTTCTCAATTTAATGGGTTTTTATTGTTTGAGTTTTTGATAACACCATCACCTTTTCTCAAACGATCATTATCCAGTTCAATAAGTTTTTTTCTCACTTGAATCAATATTGGGATCATTTCAGCTTCAACCTTTTGATATGATATGTCATCACTGTTCGCCATAAATACCGCATGAAATCCAAAATTTTTATGACTAAACAGATCTTGAAAATAATCTTGGTGCAATCTATAGGCTTCTCGCAGTAATCTTTTCACTCTATTACGCTTTACTGCGCTCTTGATTTTTTTCTTTGGTGCGACAAAGCCTATCAAACAACCCTCGTTAGGGTCCGGATAATGGCGATATCTGAATTGAATAGATTGGTTATTCAGCACGGTTGATTTTTCAAATAGGCGTTCGAAATTTCGCCTACCGCGCAGAATTTTTTCCCGCGGCAATGAATAATCTGGTTTATCCTGTTCAGACCTATTTCGGTCCTTTTTCATCACTTACAGTAAGCTTATGGCGCCCTTTTGATCGGCGTCTTTTAAGCACATTCTGTCCGTCACTGTCTTCCATTCGCTTACGGAATCCGTGCTTGTTTGCTCTCTTACGTTTACTTGGTTGGTATGTACGTTTCATGACCTGCTATTTAATATAGATTCAAAAATTCGTTTTTAAGATAGACCCCAAAAATAAGAAGAATTTTGTTAAAATCGAACGGCTTTTTAACCCTCAAAGTCCGATTTATACAAATATCAGTGCTAACTCTTGCTTCAGATGCCAATTCGTGTCAATTAATTATTACTATTTGATCAATCACCACTCTGCCACTCCTACAGAAATCCCCTCTCCTCCTCGCCACAAACTACAGACAATAATGCGGGTTTTCCATGGTTAACTTTAATGGCATCATTATTGTTCTTGCTCAGGCATTATTGTCAATACGTTAAGGTATTATAAGAAAGAGCCCGCTCCGGATATTTTAGACTACAAAATCCACAGGAGATTCATGCTTATAACTTCCCTTAACTGGTTGTTGAACACTGATTCATTAAGCTGTAACTTGCTTCACTGAACAAAAAATTGATTTTTAGAAATATGTTAGATCAAATATCCAATATTCTTACAAAGATTTTCGGTACAAAAAGCTCAAGAGACCTGAAAAAAATATGGCCGATTGTTGACCAAATTAAAAGCTTTGAAGAGAGTGTTAAGGCGTTAACAGACGACGAGTTAAAACAAAAAACTGTAGAATTTCGGGAACTCATCGAGGAGAACACACGGGAAACGTCTGAGCAGATTGAAGAGATCAAGGTAAAAATGGATTCCAATGACGAATCTATCACCCTGGAAGAGAGAAGAGAATTTTCTGAAACACTTGCATACCTGCAGGAAGAGTGGCTGGAAATCCTGGAAGATACACTGGAGGAGATCCTTCCGGAAGCATATGCCGTTCTGAAAGATACATGTCGACGTTTCATCGGGAAGAAATGGAAAGTTGCCGGTACTGAAATTGAGTGGGATATGGTTCCTTATGACGTTCAGCTAGTAGGTGCCATTTCCATGCATCAAAGCAGTATTGCTGAAATGAAGACCGGTGAAGGTAAAACACTGGCAGCGATCTTTCCCTCCTATTTGAATGCACTGTCAGGGCGGGGTGTCCACATTGTGACTGTAAACACCTACCTGGCTCAGCGTGATGCTGAATGGAATGAACCGATTTTTAATTTCCATGGTCTTACTGTTGATTGCATAGACCTTTACTCTCCAAATACTGAACTCAGAAGAAAAGCATACAAGGCAGACATTACATACGGCACTAACAATGAATTTGGATTCGATTACCTTCGAGACAACATGGTGATTGAAGAGGAACAGCTGGTTCAAGGCAGACACCACTTTGCAATCATTGATGAGGTGGATTCAATTTTGATCGATGAGGCCAGAACACCTCTGATCATCTCCGGTCCCGTTCCTCAATCAACCGGGCAGCAGAAGTATGAAGAGATGAAACCCCGAGTTGAAGCACTCGTTACCGCTCAGAAAAAATTAGTGGCCACCCTTGTTAACGAGGCAGAAGCTCATTACAAAGAGGGAAATAACGAAAAAGCAGGTTTGGCACTCTACAGGGCTGAAAGAGGATATCCCAAAAACGGAAAGTTCCGAAAACTCATGCAGGAGGCCGGCTATCAAAGACTCGTTCAACAAACGGAGAGTCTCTATCTGGCTGATAACGCAAAAAACTTACCTTTTGTAGATGAGTATCTCTTCTATGCTGTGGATATGAAACAGAAGTCGATCGAAATGACCGACAAAGGAAGAGATTTTATCACCAAAGATGAAGAGGGAAATGAGTTTTTTGTCATACCCGATCTGGGAACGGAGACGTCCGAAATTGAAGAATCTGTCGAGAAGATCAAAAACGAGAAAATTGAAGAGGTCAAGTCCAATTCTGAGTTCAGTGATGACTATAAAAATAAAAAGATTGAAGAGATTAAAGAGGAGCTGAAACAGGATCGGGAGAAACAGTTTAATGAACTTCACCGACTCTTCGCAGAACGTGGCGATCGTATTCACACTGTTAATCAGCTTCTGAAAGCATACACACTTTTTGAGCGCGAAGAAGAGTATATCGTACAGGACGGCAAAGTGCAGATTGTTGATGAACACACAGGTAGAGTGCTATCCGGACGCCGTTATTCTGATGGGCTTCATCAAGCCATTGAAGCTAAAGAAAGTGTTAAAGTGGAGGCTGCTACTCAGACATATGCTACAATAACTCTTCAGAATTACTTCAGAATGTATCATAAACTGGCCGGTATGACCGGGACGGCAGCTACTGAAGAAGGCGAATTTAATGAAATTTACAGCCTGGATGTAACTGTTATCCCTACCAATCGGCCGATTGTTCGTGACGATAAGGAAGACTTTATTTTCCGTACTAAACGGGAGAAGTATAAAGCAACGATCAATAAGATCAGAGAGTACCATGAAAGCGGTCAACCCGTATTGGTGGGTACCACCAGTGTGGATGTCTCTGAATCCATCAGTCGGATGCTCAAAAAAGAGAAAATCCCACACAACGTTTTGAATGCCAAGCAACATGCCAGTGAAAGTGAAATTGTAGCCGAAGCGGGTCGACCCGGGGCAGTAACGGTTGCAACGAATATGGCGGGACGGGGTACAGATATTAAACTTACAAAAGAGGTGAAAGAAACCGGCGGTTTGGCTATTCTGGGAACGGAACGGCATGAATCGAGACGTATTGATCTCCAGTTGAGAGGACG
>JAGXIS010000102.1 GCA_024635465.1 Bacteroidota bacterium
CTGCACTCCCATAATTTTGATCCGTTCTAATCACTTTTCTCACATCAAAACAGATTACATCCTCATCGGTCTCTTCTTTAAGTATAGCGGTAAAAATTTCAGACGAAAGCCGTTCACCGAAAGATAGTACCTCGTCACGAAGCATGGGTGTCATGATCCGATTGGTTGTGGCGATCTCCATTAGTTCGTCCAGTATGGGAGTGATTTTTTTGACCACCTCCGTCTGATTCTCAAGATCATTACAAATATTGAGATGTTTCGTACGGATCTGCTGAGCGATCTCCACTTTCTCCTCTTTACCGTTACCGATAATAAATTCTGACAATAAATTTGTTGTGCCGGAGGTCGCACTTACAACGATTATTTTTTTATCGGGATCTCCCTTCACAATCGTAGCGCACCTTCTCATAGCTGTTGCATCAGCCATGCTTGTACCACCAAATTTGGCAACCTTAAATAAATCAGGCATATGTTAAATTATTTGAATTCGTATCGGATTAAAAATAAGGAAAATCTTACCTCTTTATATGTCTAATTGGTGAATAAGGTTTAAAAAGATGGTTCCTCATCGATATTCATTCTATAAATAGTCTCATTTGTTCCCACAATTTTTTTATGTTTTTAAACATCTACTCCATCCTTAATCCCTCTTTTGTTGGTCATCCAGCCCCAGACATGGGTTTTAGTGAAGTTCTACTATTTTCCTTTCATCCGATTGAAATAAACTTTTATAGATTTGTTTGAAACATTTTGTATTTTACTCGACTGAATACATGTGTTAAATACACTACATAAACTGTAAGTTCAATTTTTAAGAAACCCGGGTGATTCTTCATGCCAAGCGGAAAGAAAAGAAAAAGATCAAAAATTGCTAAGCACAAAAGAAAGAAGCGTCTGCGTAAAAATAGACACAAGAAGAAGAAATAATTTCTCTGGCTAATCTTTTTAAGGGCACATTGTTTGTGCCCTTTTTTATTTTAAGCAGCCGTAACCACCACACTTTCATCAGCAATTTTTATGATGCGGTTAGCTTTATATAACAGATGGGTTAATTTTCTGGCTATATATGAGTGAACTTCATTTAAACTATTGAGATCTCCGATTGAGAATTGAAAATAGGAGATCAGATTAATTGCTGTCAGGTATTTTCCGTGCTGATCCCCATCAATCTCAAGATGCCATCGAGTGATGATATCTTCAGATAGGAGTAGTTCATTAACTTTTTTACTGGCTCTATCCATCCATTCACTTGCCATTTCTATTCGATGATCTTCTTTACCAAAACCGGGTGGAGGCTGACATCGATCTACATCAAAATGCCAAACAATCTCAATATCAATGGACGGTGAAACTGAGACTTCTGTTAAATGTTTTGCCTTTAGCATCGGATGGGCATCCGTGCCGCTTAATCTGTTTGCCAGATTGGCCTCACGAAAACTATCCCAATCAAAATTTATGGCCAGGTGAGTCAGATGATGAGTAGAATTTTTTAAATCGATAACAATTTCTAATCCTGCTGCATTAATCCTGGCTTCTTCCCACGTTTTAAACTTTACAACGTTTATATTTCTCTCATTCAGGGAACTGTTAATTTTATTTATTATAGACTGAAATATCGGATATTGCATTGAACATTTTTTTCAAGGTTCAAGTTAAACACAATTGAATGAATAACTATTTTGTCTTATATCATCTGACTATCTTTTTGAAGAAGTATTGTCTTGATTCAACATTTCAATTCAGTATCTCTCCTTTTAAGGATGTATGGACTGCATTTTTAAGGCCCGACGATCAAAAATTTAAACTTCTACTCTCCACTCACCCTTCAGAAACTGTACTCTTTTTAGAAGATTTTAAACCTGCTAAAAAGAGTAATGTAACTTCATTTTTTGATCAGCTATCCGGTAAAAAAATCCTGGATATGGATATTTCTGACCATGATCGATTCATACATATTTATTTGGAGGGTGACTTCAAACTTCTTCTCCAGCTCTTTGGTAATAAACCAAATATCTACCTGATTCAAAAAAATAAAATTATCGAATCTTTTAAGAATCCTGATCAAAATATAGGGGAAACACCCCCCAATCCTCGACAACCAACAACTGATTATAAAATAAAGAAAGAAGGTCTTTCAGCCAAAAAAACAATCCTAAAAATTGAACCTAAATTTCCAAGACATCTTATTTCATCCGTAATCGAACATTTCACTTTAGAAGAAAAAAATAGTACTGAAATTTCCGATGTTGTCGGGGTCCTTACAGATGCTATGATTAAAACACCGGAATTCAGAATTTTAGAAGATGGCAATCTTTGCCTGATACCGGAATCCCTATTGCCACTCCCCGGTAAAAAGAATTTTGAAGATGTAAACAGTGCAATCAAGCACCTCTATTTCCACACTTCTCAAGAGCGAAGACTTTCTTCAAAAATTCAACAAATAAAACCATCACTTGAGAGACGGATTCAAGCTCTTGAATCATTGATTGATCAGTTAAAAGACGCAGATAAAGGCTTGGAAAGAGCTGAAAAATATGAACAATTTGGACATATCTTGATGGCCAATGCACATGAAAGTTCAGAACCTGAATCAGAATCAATCACTCTTCCAAATTATTACGACGACAATAAACCGGTAAAGATTCCGATAAAACCCAAATTGAATATCGCGGAAAATGCTGAAAATTATTACGATAGATCTTCTAAAGCGATTCGAAACGTTGAGGAGTCGAAGCGACGTTTAAAGGATTCCAAATTGGATTTGAGAAAATTAAAAAAATTGCAGGAGTCGCTCGGTAAAGTTCAGAAAATTTATGAATTTAGTGATTGGCATAAGGATCATATAGATGAACTTCATGATTTGGGAGTAATCAATAAGAGTAGTAAAGAGTACTCTTCACCTTATCGAAAATTAAAAATCGATAATTATGAAGTATGGGTTGGTAAAAATGCAAAAAGTAATGATCGCCTGACTTCAGATGCCCATAAAGAGGATGTTTGGATGCATGCACGTGGAGTGAGTGGGTCTCACCTTGCCATTCGGATGAACAACAATAAGGAGATGCCTCCTAAGCAGATTTTGTTAAAAGCTGCTTCTCTGGCTGCTTACCACTCTAAAGCAAGAGGATCGGATCTGGTACCGGTCATTATCACAAAAAGAAAATATATTTCTAAACCAAAAGGGGCTCCACCGGGAAGTGTGAGGGTTGATAAAGAACAAGTAGAAATGGTTCATCCTCAAAATGTGACAAAACAATGAATCAAAACAACAATCAAGCTATATTCTTATGCGGGATGATGGGAACGGGCAAATCATTGATTGGTAAGCATGTAGCCAGAAAACTAAATCTCCCATTTACTGACTTGGATTCACAAATTGAATCGGAGACCGGAAAAAAGATACCTCAAATTTTTGAAGAAAAAGGAGAATCCGGTTTTAGAGAGATCGAAAAAAATACACTGATCAATTATTTATATGATCCTAAAGGTGTATTGGCGCTCGGCGGTGGATCTCTTCAAAATCAAGAACTCGTTGATCTTATAAAGAATAGTGGTATCCTTATCTTTATAGATACCCCAAATGAGATTTTATTATCTCGTTTGAAGAAAAGCAGGCGAAGGCCCATGATAAATGGCCTTGATACGGACCAGCTAAAAAAATTGATTGAAAAACTATTGGAAGAGAGAAAACCATTTTATAATCAAGCGAATATTATCGTATCTGGTGCTGCTAAAAGTTATGAAATCACAACTGACTTAATTATCAAAGAACTTATCAAATAAGATGATTAGTACTTCTGTTAAAACTACCGGAAATCACTATCACATTCGTACCGGAAAAAATATTCTGGAGAATGAATTACGAGATGCTCTGAGTGATCATGCGACTGATCAGCTTTTTCTACTCGTTGATCAAAATGTGGCTAAATATCATCAGGATTATATCAATCATTCACTACGTGGTATCACATCAAATATTAAGCAGTTCATTATCCCCGAAGGAGAAAGCAGCAAATCGATCTCCCAATACTCTAATACATTAGATTTTCTGCTTACCAATGGCATTCGCAGAAATATCCCATTGATTGTTTTCGGTGGAGGCGTTACCGGTGACTTAGGAGGATTCGTTGCCGCAACAGCACTTCGTGGTATACCCCTCATTCACGTTCCGACTACCTTACTGGCTATGGTGGATAGTGCTATTGGAGGGAAAACAGGGGTGAATCATGCTACCGGGAAAAACTTAATCGGTTCTTTCTATCAACCTTCGGCAGTGATCTCTGATATACACTTTTTAAATACCTTGCCCGATAATGAATGGGTAAATGGGTTAAGTGAAATTTTAAAATATGGAGCGATTCACAATGATCAAATTTTTGAGGATTCAAAAATCTTCCTGAAAGGTAAACCTTCAGATCAAGACTCCGACAAATTGATCTCACTTATTGATAAATGTGTAAAAGTAAAAGCGGAAATTGTAGGGAAAGATGAATTAGAATCGGGAATTAGAGCGTACTTAAATTTTGGTCACACATTTGCTCATGCACTGGAAAAAGCTGCTGATTTTCATCAAATCAGTCATGGAGAAGCTGTCTTTTTAGGTATGTTAGCAGCAGAAAAATTATCCCTATCTACAGGGGGCACCCTAAAAACGAATCCGTTGCATGCATTTCGAGACCTTTATAAATACAGAGTTCCTCAAGAAGCGTTATCTTTAGATGATTTAATGGGTTCTATGTATGCCGATAAAAAACGAACCGGAGCGAACTTAACTTTTGTTTTGTTGAATAAATGGCAGGAACCGATCGTTAAAACTGTTGAGGAAAGAGAATTAATAACATCATCCTGGTCAGTAGTTTTTGACGAAATTGAAAGAAACCGGATTTAAAACGACCCTTTGATTTTACGTATCATATATAAAATTTGGATCTACTTCTGGCGTACATTTTTTACGCTGGCCGGGGTTTTTCTATTGTCAATGGCTATCGTGGTGGGAGTTCTTCAGCTACCCCAAAGCAAGGAGTACATTAATGAAGAGATTACCGAACTTTTTGCAACACAGTTTGAAGGCGATCTTGAAATCGAACAGATTAGTGGCTTTTTACCATTTAGTGCTACCCTTCATAATGGGGCTTTCTATGCACCCAATGATCCTGATATTCCTGTACTCTCGTTCGACACCATGGAAATTGAAATCACTTGGTGGAACTTGTTCCAACGAAATTTTACCATATCATCATTTGAAGTTAATTCGCCCTCTTTGAAACTTACAATGGCAGATAGTGAGAACCTCTCTATTGTAACTCTGTTTCGTCAAAATGAGCCTGAAATGATTGACTTGGAACCCCAATCTGACAGAGTTCGATTTTTGGAACAAATCAGCCTCTTCGCACCGATCATTCAAGTTAACAATGGAATTATTGATGTAGATGAATCCATAGAACTCCCGGAGGCCGTAGATTTGCCTGAAGTATTCAGGGTAGAAAACCTGAATTTTTCAATATTTCTTGAACTTTCTGATACACAAATCTTTTTTGACCTTCCGGATTTTACGGCTGAAATACCAAACAGTGAATATCAATTTTTACAGGTTAATGGCCAATTTTATAGTGATGATGAATATTTTGAACTGAATAGATTCAGAATCGGAACAGCTCTTGGAAACGCTGATTTTAGCTTTGAAGCAACACCTGTTAATATTTTCGCGGCTAACCTAAAGAATCAATTTCAACTCGCCGAATATCGTGTTCAAATTACTGAAAGTTCTCTCACACCAAATTTAGTTCGTAAATTAACCGGTGCCTTTCCTCCCTTTGATAACAATCTGGAAATTGAATTAATATCAGAAGGGACACTGGAAACCTATTTTATTGACAGATTTAGAGCAAATATTGACGAATCATCCATATTGATATCTGCAGAATTAAAAAACATGTTCAGCAATGACATCTCTTATGATGCCAGTTTAGATAACATGGTGATTCATCCATCTATTCTAGACTGGATATCAACTAGCTATCTGGATGGGAAAATCGATCTGGAAAGATATCAATTAAGTACCGTAAGAGGTTCTCTCAATGGAGATTTACTGGAACTGAATAGCAGTGTAAGAGCAGTAACGGAAGCCGGAGCTTTTTCACTGGATGGCTCAATGAAATTTGAAGAACTCTTAAACTATGATCTGGTTTTTGGAGTAGATGCTCTGGATATCACCCCTTTTCTGACCGATACACTAGATTCAAGTATTATTCAGGGGCGATTTACACTGCAAGGTACGGTTACCGGGCCGGACGCCAATTTCCAGAGTACAGTTGATCTAAGCAGTAGTAGAATATTTGGTTATGAGATCAATTCATTGGATGCTGACTTTAACTATGCGAATAATGTTTTAAGATATGTTGTTCAGGGTGGAGATGATAACGAACTGTATGTCTCTGCAAATGGACGCTACAGTCGGGACAATGACCGGATCAGATTTACTTCCGATGGTGAGGTGAATAAACTGGATCTGAAAAAATTTAACGACGAATTTTTTGCCCACCCAACTGACTTCAATTCCACATTTTCAGCTAACCTTAATTGGACTGACTTAGACGACCTTACAGGCAGAATCAGTCTCGAAATAGATGAATCATCAATTAATAATGAACAACTCCGACCTCACCAATTCTATGCCGATTTAAACGATTCAAATGAAGGTAATCGAAGGCTGAGATTTACAAGCTCATTCTTCGACGGCGAATTGAATGGCACCCTAAATCTCTCCACTCTTCAAAAAAGCGCCGATTATTGGACACAATACCTGAAGTATAGAATTGATGACGAAATAATGTTCAGTGAAAATGCCGATTCACTTAGTTTCGAAAATCTTCTCTTAGATCCCAATTATCAAGATCTTTATGCCGATTTGAGCATAAATATGGTCATTAAAGACGTTTCTCTCTTGAGAAAATATCTGCCGGAACTTCCGGAATTTGAAAGTAGTGCCCGTTTTAACTCAACAATTAATGCCACTCATGATAGATTACTGGTTACGGCAACACTTTTTGATGAGAGAATACGATACGGAGATTTAGCAGCTGATAATCTCAATAGCGCCTTTACAGCAAATTTCCGTAACGACCAAAAACTCCGGGAGTCAAGTACTGTGGATCTACAAATAAGCAGTACCTATTCCTCGTTTCTTGGAAATGAATTAAAAGAGAGTTACGCAAACCTTTCTATACGTGATGATTCGTTACACATTCGGTCAAACCTTCAAAAACTAGAAGATGATATCCAGCTTCAGACTAGCTTAACCGGATATCTAAAAACCAACAGTTTCGACATTCTGGTTGATGACTTCAAATTGGGATCCACTGAATATCAATGGACTCAGGAAGGGCGTCCATGGATCAGCTATAACCGAAATAATGCCCTGATAATTGAAGATCTCATCCTTACTAGCGGTACAGAGTATCTTAAAGTAGATGGGACGTACAGCGACAGTGTGGATGATATTGTAGATTACACAATCATTGACTTGGACCTTAGTTTATTGTCTGATGTTATTGGTGGCAGAATTCAATTCTCCGGTAATCTGAATGGCGAATTTTCAACCCGAACTCTTTTGGATATTCCTGCGATTCAAGGAAACCTGACGGTTAATGAAGGGCGTATTCAGAATCGACTCATTGGTGATGTTTCCATTAACAGTTTATACAACTCAGAATACCAACAGTTTGATACAGAAATTCATGTCTATACTGACCCCGAAAAATACAGTAGTTATTATGAAAGAAACGATGGTATAGGTCAGGATTTGCTTTTAAACGGCTACTTTAAACTCCCCGATGACGATGTAGATTCTACCGAGGATCTATTCTACTTTGATGCAGATTTGAGAGAAATCGATATGTGGATCGTCTCCTTTATCGTTCCCAAAATAATTACTGAAATGCAAGGACGTGCCTCCGGTACAGGTTTCATCAGAGGATCTGAAAATGATTTTGATTTTGCAGCAAATTTTAAGGCGGAAGATGTGTATGGTGTTCCTGTGTTTACAAATGTTGGATATACAATGGATGGTGAGGTAGACTTCAACCTGGAAGAGGGATTACTTTTCAGAGATGTAAGACTTCAAGATCAGAGAGGTGGAAGCGGAACGTTAAGCGGACAAGTGGATTTGGATCAATTTTCACCACTAACCATACTCGACCTTACACTGGATCTGAACAACTTACAATTTATGAATACCAGTTATGATCCAGACATACCTTTTTATGGTCAAATCTATGGAACAGGACAGGCTCAAATATTGGGGACCAATTTTGAACCCCTTTTAAGAACAACACGCCCGTTGAGTATCTCATCTGAATCCAGAATTACCATCCCTCTTGAACCTGAGACCGAATTCGATCAAGATCGAAGATTTATTGAATTCGTCGAATCTTTTGATATCCCATTTTGGGAAAACCATTTTTCACGCATTGCCAGTGTAGAAAATGGAAACGGTGAACAGGAGCAACTCACTTTTCTTCAACTTTTTACAATGGATCTTCAATTTCAGGCATTAAACCCAATTGAAGTTCAATTGATATTTGATCGTGTCACTAACGATATGCTAAGTGCAAATGGAACCGGACAGATGCGCATCTTACTCGAAGATCAGAATGTGAGTATGTTTGGTGGGTTTAATATCAGTGGTGGTGAATATCAATTTGTGAGTGGTGATATTTTCTCCAGGCGATTTGCACTGCAGGAAGGGGGTACTATCAGTTGGTCGGGAGATATGGTTGATGCCGGCCTGAATGTCACTGCTGTCTACAGAGCAAGGCCTAATGTCTCAACACTTCTATCGGGTGTGGGTACATCCTCACTAGTGGATCCTAACCTGAGAATACCTATCGATTTGGTTCTTCAAATCGGTGGAACAATTACTTCAATTGAAAATGAATTTTTCTTCCGAGTACCTACTGGAATTGAAAATTCTTCTGACCCAACGATCGCTTCTCAAATAAGTACTCTGAATCAGAATGAAGATGAAAAACTGATACAAGCAACCAGTATTCTACTAACCGGGAATTTCATACCTTCACAACAAGCACAGGGTTTAGGACTCGCAGAAAATATAACCGGTACGGCAGTGGTAAATCCCCTCATTACAAGTCAGGTAATTAACCCACTTCTTTCCAATCAGATCAATTCACTTTTACGTAGTGACGTTACTTTCGACATCGATTTTAACCTGACAACAGCAAATGAAGTGGATCTGGGCGTTGCGCTAAGACTTTTTGACGATCGTGTAGTACTGCGTAGAGAAGGTCAAATTACCGGTGAACAGAGCGACATTGGAGACTTGGGAGCAACTTACAGGATAAATCGAGCTTTTTCAGTAACTGCTTTTCATAGGCAAGATCCTACACTATCTTATACAAGTGGAATTGAAACTTCCCAAGCACAAGAAATGAATGGAATTGGTTTCGAAGCACAGGTACAATTTAATACATGGCAAAATCTAAAAGCACGAATATCAAATGCTTTTAGATCCCTACTGGGAATAAAACAAGATGAGCCGGACGAAGAGGAAGATCGCGAAACAGTCGCAGATCTATAAATTTTTATATCAAAAAAAGATCATTTAATGAACAAAAGCAACTTAAGCTCACTAGAAAAGAGCATCATTGAACTATTAAAAAACTATCCGGATGCATCCATCCCTATTCCACTGCTAACAGATGCTTTGGGTTTATCCAGTAAAAAAGGAAGTCGTAAAATCAAGAAATGCATCAATCGGTTAAATCAACTGGATCATATCATCGTTTCGAGAGGGAATCTGGTTCGATTGAATGAACCTGCCGTTAGTGATGACAGCCTGGTCGAAGGAAAACTTGACGTTACCAGTCATGGAGACGGTTATGTGATTGTAGAAGGAAGGGACCAGGATATTAAAATTTCCAGACGTTATATGGGCACCGCACTTAATGGTGATATCGTCCGCGTAAAGCTGGTTGGATATCATAAAAAAAACAAAAAACCACTGGGCCGGATCGAAGAGGTTGTTAAAAGAGCCACTACAATTTTCGTAGGAACACTGGATGAAACCGCAAAAAATACTTTCTTGATTAAAGCGGATGTTCAATCGTCACGAATTGACTTTTTTGTTGACCCTAACGACCTCAAAGGAGCAAAAAATGGCGAAAAAGTTACCTTCCAGCTTATTCAATGGGATGATGTACGTGGTTATCCTCAAGCCAAAATTATCGATGTTTTAGGAAAAGCCGGTACAAATGAGGCCAATATCCTCTCAATTCTTGCGGAAAAACAGTTTCAAGGTTCATTTCCACCGGAAGTTGAAAGATTTGCGGAAAATATTCCATTTGAAATTACTGATCAGGAGATCTCCCGCAGACAAGATATGAGAGATGAGGTTGTTCTCACAATCGATCCCGCCGATGCTAAAGATTTTGATGATGGATTGAGTATCAGAATGTTGGATAATGGCAACTATTATCTGGGTGTCCATATTGCTGACGTGACCCACTACATGCCCAGAGGATCTGCCCTGGATGATGAGGCATACCATCGGGGCACCAGTGTTTACCTGGTTGATAGAGTAATACCCATGCTTCCGGAGCACCTGAGTAACGGAGTATGCAGTTTACGTCCCCACGAAGATAAACTGACTTACAGTTGCTTCATGGAAATATCACCGGATGGAAAATTGGCTGATTATTCTGTTGAAGAGACCGTGATCCATTCCAAACAGCGTTTTGTTTATGATGAAGTACAAGAAATCCTGGATGGCAAGGTAGATCACAAATTTAAAAGTGAGCTGAAAATACTCGAGAAACTTGCAAATATTTTGTTGGAAAAAAGATTTAAACAGGGATCCATTAACTTCGAGACACCGGAACCCAAATTTGTTTTGGATGACCATGGAAAACCAATAGAAGTAATTATAAAAGAACGACTTTTTGCCCACAGACTCATCGAAGAGTGCATGTTGATGGCAAATAAAACTGTAGCTTATCATGTTGATACACTCCGTAAAAAAGGATCCAAAAGTGTAAAAAATGACCATCCGTTTTTCTACAGAATCCATGATAAACCGGATCTGGAAAAGCTCCACAACATCCGGGAAACAGCCAAACCTTTAGGCATTGAATTTAATCTTGATGGGCGCATATCATCAAATAAAATCAATGATTTATTGAAGCAAGTTAAAGGTACATCTGTTGAAAATATTATCAATGGATTAATGTTAAGGTCAATGTCGAAGGCTGAGTACTCTCCAAAAAATATCGGACACTTCGGGCTCGGATTTTCACATTATGCACACTTTACGAGCCCTATTCGTCGTTACCCTGATGTAATCGTTCACAGATTGCTCAAAAAGTATAGTGCCGGAGCATCCGAATATACATATACACAATTAGAGCATAGCGGTGAACATTGTAGTGAAAGAGAACGGTACGCTGTAGAAGCGGAAAGAGACTCCGTTAAGTTGAAACAAGTTGAATTTCTTACTGACCGACTTGGAGAAACATTCGACGGAACGATCAGTGGGGTCACTGAAAATGGTATTTATATTCTATTAGACGATATATATTGTGAAGGCATGATTCGAGTTAGTGAATTAAAAGACGATTATTATGTTTATCATCAAAAAATGCATTGTCTGATTGGGCGATCAAAAGGTAAAAAATATCGCCTTGGAGATGCCATTAAAGCTAAAGTTATTCGAACGGATCTTGATAAAAGACAAATTGATCTATCATTACCTGATTTCTAAAATTAATCACTCATATGCGGTTGATAAATAAAATTCTACTTACTTCTTTACTTGCAGCTTTTATCTCAACATCAGCTATTCAGGAGGCTTTTTCCCAATATTTCTTCTTTGGAAAAAATCGTGTCCAGTATGAACAATTTGATTGGAGATATATCGAAACAGATCATTTTGATATCTACTATTACGATGCCTTAAACTACCATTTGGCCCAGTTTACTGCAGAAGCCGTTGAATCCGGATTGAAGCAACTGGTAGATGATCTTGGAACACCTCTGACGGACCGAATACCGGTTATTATTTACGATTCCCATAGCGATTTTTCCCAAACAAATGTGGTTCGTCTGCCGGTTGATGCACAGGGTATTGGAGGGGTGACAGATAAATATAAAAACCGTATGACACAACCCTTCATGGGTGATTATGCTGATTTCAGACGTACGATTCAACATGAATTGCTTCACGCCTATATCAATGATGTTTATTACGGTGGATCTGTACAGTCAATCATGCAAAATAATATTCAATTGGTTTTCCCTCTTTGGTTTGAAGAGGGATTGGCTGAATATCTGGCCCTTGGGTGGGACACTCAGACAGATATGTATATGCGTGATGCAGTTTTAAATGATTATCTCCCCCCTATTTCGCAGTTAGGTGGTTATTTTGCTTACAGAGGTGGTCAGGCATTTTGGTACTACATAGCTGATCAGTATGGCAGACCTAAAATCACTGAAATAATGCAGCGCATCAGAACCACTCAAAATGTGCAACAAGCATTGGTTCGATCTTTGGGGCTCAGTGTTGAGGAGCTTTCAGATCGCTGGGATGAATACTGGAGACAGCGATATTTCCCTGAAGTCGCTGAACGTCAGACCCTTTCGAGCGTAGCGACACAGATCACTACAAGAGGCAGATCGGGTTCTTATAATACAAGCCCTACAATTTCCCCAAGGGGCGATCGTATTGCCATGATTACAAATAAACGCGGTGTATTTGATGTAGTTGTTGTAGACGCCACTAGCGGTGACAGACTTAAAACCATTATTAGTGGTGCAGATAATCCAATGTTTGAGGAGTTAAATATACTAAATCCCAACTTATCCTGGTCACCGGATGGGACACAAATAGCACTCTCAAGTAAATCTCAGGGTTCATACAATCTTGCAATAGTAAACTATGAGACATTGGAAACGAGAACGATAAAGTTTCCACAACTCGATGCCATCAACTCAGTAGCATGGTCACCGGACGGACAAAAAATAGCCTTTGACGGAAACATGGGACCGTATCAAGATATCTTTGTTTACAATCTGGAAACTGATGATTTCGTGAACCTTACTTATGATGTTTTTAATGATAAGGAACCGGCTTGGGGCCCTGATTCAGAAACCCTCTATTTTGTATCCAATCGTGGTGACAGATTACAGCCAAATACCTACTTGGCCGGCTACTCAACAATGCAACACGACTTCTTTTTTCAATCAGATCTCTATAGTGTTCGGGTAGGAAGTAGCAATATTGAAAGAATGACAAATACCCCCGGTTGGTCTGAAAATCAACCTGCCATTACTAATGATGGTAGATTTCTATTTGTATCAGACCAAAATGGAATTCCAAATATTTACGAATATGACTTAAATAGTCGCTCCATTTATCCGATTACCGATCTGCAATCAGGAATCATGCAGATCTCAGTATCCAGAGACGGTACTCGTCTAGCCTTCAATTCTTTAAATGAAGGTTATCCTGATATTTTTCTCATGCGTTCGCCATTCAGTCTGCGAAGACAGGAGCAACTTACACCCAATGCTTGGGCTCTCGAGAGAGAAGAAAAAGGGGTGGCAGGATTGGTACCGGCCATCGGATATGTTCAGGAATTGATAGCTTCACGACAGGAGGGGAATTATATCTCTGCTCGTTTACCCGTTCCGATAGATAGTACATTAACAGACCCGGATTTAATTGACGAGGAAGAAGAGAGTTCGGATACTGAAGCTGAACAGGAAGCAGACGCTTCAAGAATTGATTTTCGTAATTATGAATTTGGTGAGGCTGTAATAAGGGATACTACCATACAGCTTACTGATGACCCAAGAAATTTTGAACCGGAAGGTAATGTCACAGAAGACGGATATTTCCAACCTAAAGAGTACAGGCTTCAATTTTCACCGGATTTCAGTTATGGAGCCGGTCAATTAAGCACCTATTACGGCACTTCTGCTTTTGCATTTATCTCCCTGACGGATCTGTTCGGTGATCACCAACTCTCCTTTGGTTCTAATTTGGTTTTTGATCTGAGAAATAGTGATTACTCATTCCAGTATGGATTTATGAGAAACAGGACCAATTTTTTCGCATCTTTTTTCCATCAAGCCAGAAATTATCAAACCTTCTTCGGTGAACTTCTGCGATTTAGGACATTTGGTGGATCTGTTGATTTTCAGTATCCGTTCAATCGATTTCAGCGAGTAGATTATGGAATCTCAGCAATCGGAATTGCCAGAGATTTCAGTACCGTTCAAGGATTCGGGGGTCGGAATGTGAGCAATGATAGTTCATGGTTCCTGTATCCACAGGTCACATTTACGGGTGACTATACCGTGCCCGGATTTATTACGCCAAGATCCGGAAATCGATATTCTATACGTCTGTCTGCAAGTCCACCCGTTGGTGGAGAAACCCCTCAATTTGCCACACTTCTGGGGGATTACAGACAGTATATAGACATCGGTTTAGGGTATAGTTTGGCTCTTAGAGCGGCAGGGGCTGCTTCTTATGGACGAGATTCTCAAACCTTCTTCATGGGAGGTATGCTTGGATGGATTAACCAGCAATGGTCGGATGCTGAAATCCCATTTGAACGACTTGCAGACACATTTTTTACGCTTCCGGCTACTCCACTTCGTGGACATGAGTTTAATACAACATTCGGTGACAAATTCACTCTGGTAAATGCTGAATTCAGATTTCCGTTGTTTGCAGCTATTCTGCCCGGACCCATTCCCATACTTCCCCTATATAATTTAACCGGTGTGGCATTTTTTGATGCCGGAGCAGCATGGGGCTTTAGAAATGAGTTTACTCTACAGGGCGCAAGTGCACCATACTTTGTGAAAAGTCCAAATCTCGAATTCAAAGTTGGCACACGACAAGTTGTGAATATTGACCAAACCGGCCAGATCACGGATCAAGACACAGGATTGCAACGTGTGATTGTTGATGGTGATATTTTAATGGGAGCAGGATTCGGCTTACGAACTATCTTACTGGGTCTTCCTTTCCGATATGATGTTGGATGGCCAATAGGCAGAAACGGATTCCAGAACAGCCCGATTCACTACTTTTCAATCGGAATTGATTTCTAAACTATTATCGCTCACTCATTTTAAATCCGGTCATTGTCTCCTTAGCGAGAGTTGATCGGATTTTTAAATTTGGGAGTAATGGTGTTTTTGTGGACAATCCTAATCAGATCACCGAATTTTCTCAATCCTTGGTATACGAGGTTATCAGAAATTTGGAACTGAAAGGATCGGACATCTTGTAATTTCAGAAAGTAATCTCAATATCTGTTTTTGTATCATTTGATTGAATCCAATTCAGGATCATCTGCTCCTTTTCATCATTGTAGAACCACTGTCCCGCCCCATTTCCTTCAATCAATTCTTCCTCATTGGCTAATACCGTTTTTGGTCTCTGAACATATTTGAAAATCAATGTCAGCTTTTTTTCAGTTGATTGCCCTTCAAACTCCCTGGATACCCGGCCAATCGTAAACGTTGCATAATCATTTCGTTCAAAATATCTGAAAGCAGTAGTTGAAAACTCACCCTTTTTATATTGTGTCGATAGTCCGTCATCTTCATAGAGCCGAAATGTACCTACAGACCCGCCATAAATTTCAATCAATAATGAATCATAATGGGCCGAATACAATGATTTCTTTTTTGTTTGATATGGAATTATGGATCCCGCCTTCACAAAAGTCGGAATTTTATATAGTGGCGCTTCAACCAACCAAGACTGTCCACCTTCATATCGGGTTCCGTCAACATAATCATACCAAATTCCGGATGGCAGACTAACAAATCTTTCATTCTCCCCTATCTCAACCATTGGAGCTGCCAGAAATGAATCCCCAAACATGTATTGTGTAGGAAAATCACTATTCCCACGTATAGGTTTACTACCCGTACCTCTTGATAAACGATATTCACTATAAATATAGGGTAAAAGACTGCTGCGTAAATGTACCAGATCATTAATATGGTTATAAGATTCTTCGGAGAGTAGGTTCTGCTCTACCTGGGTATCATAAACTTCTTTTGAAAAGAGATGCATTACACTGTTGAATGCCGAGAATTGAGACCATCGGATCAACAATTCTTCATCAAATGGCGGAAGTTCGGTATAGTCAAATCCACCAACATTGTAAGATGCATAAGGAATTTCATACGTGATATATTTTGGATTGGCCATTAACTCAATATTTTTTCTGAGCTCACTGATTTCGTACTGACCATAATCCGGAGATCTATCCCAATCTCTCAACTCATCCTTTGTAATACCGTATCTCAGTAAAATCTCATCACTCACTATCATTTCAGAATAATTTGAGTATCCGCCATACATCGGGCCCAAAACCCACGAAGGTGTCAACTGCAACCTCTCTTCTCGCTTAAGTAAAAGTGGATCAAGTTCCGGGTCTGTCGTTGTTGGCAGACCAACTCCTTGAGGTGGATGTTCATTATTTCGGGACAAATGAATCTTTGTGATAATAATCTTTTCTACCCCTATGGGTCTGATATTCAAACTATAATGACCCGGATTCCGGATTTGAAATGATATGGGCAGATCATCGTAATCACGGTTGTTCCACTTCAACAGCGAAGTGAATTCATTTTTGATTATTGTTTGATAGAGTTGATTTCCCTGATCATCCAACAGTGAAAGTGAACTGTTATTGACATCAGAATTGATATCATCACCATTTCCAAGTATCCATAAATAGTAAGTACCTGTATTCTGAATATAGACTGGAAAGGAAAGTGGCTCAACATATGCTGAAGAATCCGGGTTAGAAATCAGTGAAACAGTTGAAAACTGATTGACACGGTTCCAACCTTCATGATGTGTTAGTTGATTCGAATCTATTGAGATAATTCCATCAACTTCGTAGAACTCTGCTTGAGGTACGGTTGTACAAGACTGTAAAAGCATCCATACTAATATCAATGGATACTTTTTATCAGTGCTTGCAAAAAAATAATTCATATTCCCGAAGTTGGTTCGTTTATTAATCAGCTATGGGAATATATGTATCTGTAGCTTTGTATAAATATTAATCTAAAGTGGCAACCCCACCCGATTAACTATTTGCTTTATTCACAGCTTTTTTGAAGTCTTTGGATACCTTTAACATCGGTACATACTGTTCAGGCACAATGACTTCCTCATTTGTCTTCGGATTTCGGGCAACTCTTTGTGCTCTTTTCACAACCTTAAAACTGCCAAAACCACGAAGTTCAATAGTCTCACCTCGTTTCATTGAGTCAATCACTGTTTCCAAAAATCCTTTTACAACCGCTTCAGTTTCTACTTTTGTAAGACCTGTAGATGAAGAGATGATATCTACTATATCTGCTTTCGTCATAATAAGTAACTTAAATTTGTTAATCTTAGTGTGCTCAATGAGTTATCGAAACACGCTTATCGGTAATTTAATTAATTTGTCCGGCTAATCGTTCACTTATTCTTAAACTTTCTTAAATTTTTAGCTAAATCTTTTATACATTCGTGGTTGAATTCAAATAGGAAGCTAATAGATCATATGGAAGTATTAGAAAGAGTAGTAGGGTTCTTAAATAACCTGGTTTGGAATACACCGGAATTATTGCCACTCATGGTAGTCGCCCTACTTGGTTACGGTATTTTTATTACGTTAAGAATGGGTTTTATCCAAATCAGAAGATTTGGCCATGGTCTTAAAGTTGTAATGGGTCATTATGATGATCCTGACGATATTGGTGATGTTAATCATTTTCAAGCTCTTTCTACTGCCCTTTCGGCAACTGTTGGTATTGGTAATATCGCAGGAGTTGCCATAGCCATTCACTATGGAGGACCCGGTGCTCTATTCTGGATGTGGGTAACAGCTTTTTTCGGAATGGCGATTAAATATTCTGAATGTACACTTGCAGTGATGTACAGAATTCAAAATCCGGACGGGAGTGTGTCGGGTGGACCCATGTACTATATCGAACGTGGTTTAGGGCCTAATTGGAAATGGCTTGCAGTCACTTTTGCAGCGCTTGCTGTTATCTGTTCATTCTTCACCGGGAATGCAATTCAAGCCAATTCCGTAGCTGATGTAATGGAAAACTCTTTCTTTTTTACGGTCCCAACATACATTACCGGTTTAATCACCGCTACCCTTGTCGGTTTTGTGATCATCGGTGGGATTAAACGTATCGGTTATGTAACCGCGAGATTAACTCCTTTCATGGCGATTTTATACGTCTTGGGGGCATTGGTCATCTTGATAATGAATTATGAAGCAGTGATTCCGGCATTCGGAACGATATTTACATACGCATTCAATCCCGTAGCAGGTGCTTGGGGAGTAGGATCAGGTCTTTTCATTACAACGATGGTTTGGGGAGTAAAACGCGGGCTTTTCTCTAACGAAGCAGGACAGGGTTCCGCTCCAATTGCACATGGTGCAGCTAAAACTGACGAGCCCGTCCGTGAAGGTGCTGTAGCTCTTCTTGAGCCGTTTATTGATACTATCATTGTCTGTACAATGACCGGCTTAGTGATAATCTCTACCGGAGTTTGGGATGTAAAACATCCTACAG
>JAGXIS010000103.1 GCA_024635465.1 Bacteroidota bacterium
AACCTAGGGTCAGGAGATGTAGGAATTTTGAACTATGCATATGCACTTGAACAGCTGGAAGCCGCCTTTTATATAGCGGTGCTTGATTCTGCATACAGTGGAATGACTACAGAAGAGGGTCAAATCCTGGAAGATCTGAGGAACCATGAGGTAGCCCACCGCGATTGGTTTAAAGCGGCCATTACAAGTGTTGCTCCGGACAATATTATTCCGGGTTTAACACCAAACTTTGATTCGATTGATTTTTCCAACAGAGACATGGTTTTAGCTACTGCCCAGGCACTGGAAGATACCGGTGTATCTGCATATAACGGGGCCGGTCAATTAATAGAAAACGCTGATTACCTAATACAGGCCGGGAAAATTGTTTCTGTAGAGGCACGTCATGCCGCCGCTATTAGATCCCTTATTGGCAGCAGCAATACGTCGTTTGCCGGAGACGATATTATTGATAGTAATGGCCTTGAAATGACTCGAACACCGAGTGAGGTACTTGAAATTGCACAGGGCTTTATCGTTGAAGAAATCAACGGAAGCAACCTACCCCAACCCGAATAATAAATAATAAAAAAGAGAAACGATTATGAGTTTAATGAATTTTTTAAGCCAGTTTGAAGAAGAAATACTAAATGAAGAGACAAAAGAGACGCTTTTAAATCGCAGAGATGTTTTTGGTAAAATGACAAAGGTAAGTAAAATGCTTGCTGTATCAGCACTTCCTATGGGATTTATCGGTGCATTTGCAACGCCTGTCAGAGCACAATCGACCGAAGATTTGATTGGTGTATTGAATTTTGCCCTAACCCTGGAGTATTTAGAAAATGAATATTATACCATGGGAACAGGACAATCCGGTTTGATTCCGGATGGAAGAGAATCGGATATTTTTGCCCAGATACAAAAGCATGAGCAACAACACGTAGATTTCTTGACCGATACCATTGAATCTCTTGGAGGCGAACCGGCCGCAAAACCAAATTTTGATTTTACAGTAGGTGGCGCTTTTGATCCCTTCAATAATTACACTCAATTTTTAGCATTAGCACAGGCATTTGAAGACACGGGTGTTCGTGCATACAAAGGTCAGGCAGGGGCGGTAAAAGGCAATGCACAAATATTAACAGCTGCGCTGGCAATACACTCCGTAGAAGCGCGTCATGCTTCTGAAGTTCGACGTTTGCGTGGACTAAAAGGGTGGATAACCAGAGATCTCCGTGGGGATGGAATGCCGGAACCCACACAAGCTGTCTATAATGGAGAAGATGAAGCTACCCAACTGGGTGTTCTTGTAACGGATGTTACTGATGTAAACAGAGATGCAGTAACAGAAGCCTGGGATGAGCCACTAACCAAGGAGACAGTTTTAGATATTGCAAGCTTGTTTATCACTTCATAAATAAACTGAGTTCCGAATAAGACTACATAGAGAGTGATCGAAACCGTTAAATGGATCGAAATTTAACGGTTTCTTTTTTTTTGAAATAACCTGCCACGAAATATTACTTCACCAAAGTTATTTTTTGGATTTCTTCTAAATTTCCAACATTAAAACGAACAAAATAGATTCCAGAAGAAAAATGATCTGCCATAAATTTAAATTCATGAACTCCGGGTGAATGCGTTTCATTTATAACAGTCTGAATAGATCTGCCCATCATATCAAATAACTCGATCCGTAATATTTCTTGAGTTGCCAGTACAACCTTAAAGGTGATTTGGGTGTTGAATGGATTCGGGTAACTAACCCTTATTTCATTTTTGTTCGGCTTCTCTGTTCTAAAGCGAAACGTTTCGCTCCATTTACTTTGTGTATCCCAAATATCCTCGGTATAGGACCATATTCTATTTGCTCTAATCCTCCAATAGTATTCCTGATCATAATCTAAATATTGATGACCATTGAGATTTAAGTATTGAGTAGTTTCAGTAGTAAAAACAAAATTATCATCTTCAAATTTTGGATTTTTTGAAATTTGAAATGTATAACTTTCTGCGATTTCCGTTTCTAAAAAAAACCACTCGAATTTGGTATTTAAGCTTAAGTTATTTGCCTTATTTGAAGGAAAAACTAGCTCAGGGATATTATTAAGTTGAAAACTGGCAAGTTCATTTTTCACCTCTCTCAAACTCCGAGCATTATCAGCCGGAGCAAATTTTCCTGTGTATGAACCCGTAGGAACGCCTTGATATTTTACATCAGGATTTGAATAATAAGGAATCCTGGCATTTGCAATTTTTCCATCTATATCATTCCAATATGACATGATTGAAATATAATCTCTGCCATCATTCCCGGTCCATCTCCAACCCGTTGAATATTCAAACAAACCACCCCTTGAATCCGATGCATTTCGATTTTGATTTCGGCTATGAGAAAACCCGAAATTATGTCCTAATTCGTGAGCAAAAGTACTGCCTGAGGTAGACCTGACAGGAGTTAGCGAAAATGCCAATGAAGGGTTTATTTTACTTGTAAATGCACTGCCGGTGGAATTATAATCTTGAATAATTAGTTTTACAAAATCCGCTCTATATTGCCTGCGCCATTCATGAACTTCATCCATATGACCATCATGATGAGATTTTAACAGCCCTAAATCTTGACCAGCGTTCCCACTCTCTTGATAATCAATTAATGATGAATGAACCAATTCAATTACAACATCAACATCACTGTTCGACAATGTTTGATTTGTATATGCAATCCCCTGTGCAATTACATTATCAATTCCTCCTCCATGTTTTTCCGCCCAATCTTGAGCCTTTTCCGTATAAACAACCATAATGGTTAGCACGGTCTTATCTTGGGCAAAAGAGGCTGTTGTCAAGAAAAAACTAATAAAAAATAGAAAAGTATATTGAGCGGTAAGACGAATCATTTTTTAGAGCAAGTGTGTGATAATTCTTTTAGTCTATCGGTGCATTTAAAACCCCTCCACATAATACTTCTGCCATTTTTCCTTCGTTTAATTCTTCCAAATAATATGTAGATGTTTGAGGGTCAGATATAATTTTGAAATGTTTCTGGTGATCATACAAATGTATCTGCCCAATCAATCGATGATCTTTGTGTGTAATAATAATATGACCCGAACTTTCACTAAAAATATTTCCTCTTATTGATGTAGTACCCATTACATTTTTTGAAATATCTGTAATTTCAGCAGCCATATAGTTTTCAGAAAAGAGATTCAGTGATATGTTATCACCTACGTTAATCATATGGGTCTGGAATATAGCTTCGTTTATATGAATAACTTGTCTATTCACAATCTCTACTGATTGTTCAATCGTTTTATCATGTACACTATCTTCATGTAAATCAAATAAATTCAGTTTTACAGAAGTTGTATTATTTTGAGCAAATGAATAATTGGAAAAAATTATCAATGTAAAAAAGAGAGAGATAAATAAGGATCGAATCATATCGAACTGAATTGTCGGCCATTCTAGAGTGATTGATCGAAAGATAGGCTATATCATGTTATGTATAGTTATAGAATCAACAGATAAATCAAACCCAATAGAGCCGGCATTCAACCCCATTTTTAATGCAATGCCTCTAGGCCATTTACGGCTTCAACATATTCGGCAGGCTCTAAGTAGTCTGCACTGAGTAGATCTCGTTGACTATAACTTTAGCACAAAATTTGACTTATCGAATTCTGATTGGCGGTTCAGTCGAGTCGTGGATAGAGCTTTGGCCAACACTTTTTTGAGTTCGTTGTAGTCGCTCGGTTTAGTGATGTAGATATTGGCTCCATACATAAAAGTATCCTCAATATCCGATTCAGATGTAGAAGTAGAATAGATTACAATTGAGATATCGCTGTATTTTTCAAATTTTCGGATCTCTTTAAGACATTCAATGCCATTCATATCCGGCATATTGAGATCCAGAAAAATAATGTGAGGGAGAGGATGATCTTGGGATGTAAGAAAATCCATCATCTGTTGGCCATTATTTGCCAAATAGACGTTGGTATCCCTATCAATTTCATCAATGATCTCTTTGAAGATAAGTCTGTCACCCTCATCGTCATCGGTTAATAGAATGCGAATTGGAGCTTTTATACTTTTCATTTTTCCACTGATGTTTGAGTCTCTGGTGGCCGAAGCACTGCTTCGGAATGTCATTGCTCAGATTAATATTTGATATATGATCGCAAATTAAAAATATACTCAATAATAGT
This sequence comes from Bacteroidota bacterium, assembly GCA_024635465.1. Lineage (GTDB taxonomy): Bacteria > Bacteroidota > Rhodothermia > Balneolales > Balneolaceae > Rhodohalobacter. The sequence continues at coordinate 4,194 of JAGXIS010000103.1, forward strand.
AATAACAATTGAGTCAGTTATGTATCCAAGATAGGTATATAAATATCAAATGTTGTTCCTTTGTTTAAGGTACTATCAACAAAAATGGCTCCATGATGATGGGAAACTATTTTTTGTACTGTTGCCAGTCCAATTCCTGTCCCCGGATATTCATCTTTTGAATGGAGTTTTTGGAATACCTCAAATATTTTTTCACTGAATTTATTATCAAAACCAATGCCATTATCAGCAACCGAAATATGGCAGTAGTTTTGATCCGGTGATAGTTTTTTTGCTTTCAATTCACTCCCATTTACAATACTGCTTTGTATCTTTATGACAGGTTTTACACCGGGTTTTGAAAATTTGAGTGCATTGCTGATAAGATTGTGCATCAGCTGCCGGAACTGAAAGACGATAACATCTGCCTCACATAAATCTTGCAGCTCAATATTGGCTTCTTTTTCTTTAATAACGTCGTTGAAGTTTGCTAAAACCTCTTCAACAATAATACCCAGATCCACGGTTTCAAACGTTCTCTCTGACGTGTTAAGGCGTGAGAACGCAAGTAGATCCTCAATAAGTTTCTGCATCCGTTTTGCAGCGCCCTGCATAGCATTGAAATACGTTTTACCTTTATCGGAAAGGTTTTGATTCTCTTTTTCGAGTACCAGGCCTGCAAAAGTTTGAATTTTTCGGAGCGGCTCCTGCAGATCGTGGCTGGATATATAGGTAAAAGCTTCCAGCTCTTTATTCGTTTCTCGGAGTTCTTCAATAGCTTTTTTTAACTCAACAGTCCGTTCTTCAATTTTCTTTTCCAGCTCGTTGGTATGTTGCTCCTCAATTTCACGCCGTTTTTCTCTCGCTTTTACCTGTTCAGTAATATCTTCTACTGACAAGAGGATTAAATTTTCAGATTTATCATCTTTTGCGACTTCCCTTGCATTCAGCAGCAGATGAAGCTCACCAATACCGGGGAAGGTATGAGTGACTTCATAATCAAGAACCACACGTTTATCGGGAATAATATCTTCAAGCAATTCTCTAATTTCAGGAAAGTCCCACATCTTATCACCCAGATTATAGATCAGTGACCCAACGGTTTCCTTTTCTTTAAACTTAAATTGTTTGTAAAAGGCATTATTAGCCGTCCTTATCCGAAGTTTTTTATTCAATACCAGCAAAGGTTCGCGAATATTTGCTACAATAGACTCAGAATAATTTCTTTCAGTTTCAACCTGTTTATTTAAACTGCTCATTTCCTGGTTCAGAACAACCAGTTCCTCGTTGGTGCTTTGGAGCTCCTCCTTACTTGTTTCTAACTCTTCATTTAAACTCTGTAACTCTTCACTGCTACTCATCAACTCTTCGTTGGCAGTTTGGAGCTCCTCGTTGGCAACTTCCTGATCCTCCGTGATGTTTCGCATGTCTTCCCTTGTGTCAACAAGTTCTTGCTCCAATTGCTGAATGCGAAGATTTTTATCGGTATCCGACCTTTCGTCTGTTTCTGAGCCTTCAGTTTCAGATCCTTGTTTGTTTTTTTCTGAAGAGGTATCGTGAAACAGTATTAAAAAATATGGCTCTATAGTATTGGGAAGCCGAATAGCTTCGATGGAAACTGTATGAAGTTCATCATTTAGCTTGATCGGGATGTTCTCTTTTCTAATTTCTTCATGCCCCTGTTTTGCTTTATGCAGAACATTTCGCAGTTCAAAAGCCAGACCCGGCACTGCCAGTGACATTAAATTGTGACTCGGTTTCCCTGATGATTGCTCTAAAAATGGGCCGGTTTTTCCCCGATACTGTACAATATCCATCGCTTCATTTACCACTACACCGGCAGGGGTGTAATTTTTGAGCATATACTCATCTGCCGTTTTTTGAAAGTCGGGGCTCTTCTTTTCCCGTACTTCATTTTTTTCTCTCTCATTATAATCAAGCTCCGAACTCCGGTTAACCACCTGCACGAATTTACTGGATGCTTCTTTTCGTGAATATATTTTATCACTTTTGGCAGCTTCAGAAAAAAGGTCGGGCACCCCGCTGGTTGTTTCCGATTTACCCAGCAATAATATCCCATTTTTGTTTAGCACATAATGAAAAGTGGCAAGTGCTTTTTTCTGTAAATAGGGTTCAAAGTAGATCAGCACATTACGGCAGCTAATCAGGTCTATTTTGCCAAATGGAGGGTCTTTTAAGAAATTGTGAGCGGCAAAAACGCACATATCCCGAATTTGCCGGTTCAACTGAAAATTTCCATTTGATTTGGTAAAGTATTTCTCTATTCGTTTCTCAGATACCCCTGCCAGTTCAGTGGTCGAATACGTACCCAGACGAGCCTTCTCGATTGCGGGTTCGCTTAAATCAGATGCAAAAATCTGAACTTTTTTTCCGGGGTTTCCCACAGATCGGGATTCTAACAGTTCTCTAAACAGAATGGCCAGAGAGTACGCCTCCTCTCCTGTGCTGCAACCCGCCACCCATACCCGTATGGTTTTATCATTGGGAATCTTGTCTATAATATCCGGCAAAAATTGGTTGGATAGATTTTCAAATATTTTCGGGTCCCGGAAGAATGAAGTAACCGGAATCAGAAAATCACTGTACAGGGTATCCTGTTCCTCTTTGTCTTCTCTTAAATATTCAAGATAGGCGGAAACCTTTTTAATTTTGTTAATGGCCATCCTCCGAAGTATCCTTCTGCGGATCGTGGTCTGTTTGTAATAGGTAAAGTCAGTGCCTTTTCGAACTCGCAACAGGGTGATAATTTGCCTGAAGACATCCTCTTCATCCTGTTTCGGAGATTCATCTAAATAAACGCTAGTGTTGATAATCTTTGCTACTTCGACCAATTTTTCCGGGATATCTTCCGGAGCAAGAATAAAATCAACCATCCCTGATTGAATGGCGCTGCTGGGCATTCCATTGTAGTCTGCCGATGCTTCATTTTGAGCAAAGGTAATACCGCCGTTATCTTTTATGACTTTTAAACCTTTGGTACCATCCGTTGCCGTACCCGAGAGTACCACACCAATGGCATGTGAATTGTAAACTTCAGCAATTGATGTAAATAACAGGTCGATCGGAAGAGTACGTTCTAATTTTTTATTTGAAGGTCGCGGAGTGAGCTGTAATTTACCCTTGGATTCCCCCATTAATTTGTTACTGGGCATCACATAGACGTGGTTGGGCTCAATTTTAAACCCCTCCGACAGTTCTACCACCCGCATTTTTGTCTCTTTTTGAAGTATTTCCGGCAGCATACTTTCGTGATTCGGATCTAAATGCTGTACAAATAAGAATGCCATGCCCGACTCTTCCGGAATGGCTTTGAGCAATTTTTTAAAAGGATTTAAACCCCCAGCTGAAGCACCAATACCAACTACCGGAAATGAATTTTTAGATTTTTTACTTTTTTTCCGGTTAGTTGTCTCATTCTCTGACTTTGCGGCCATTTTTTATTTAATCTGTAGTTAGCATAAAGCTCTCCTTACCCGGGAGAGCAATATCATTACCCTCTATTAATTTGAGTGACTTATATATAAGTGCTTTAAGTTCCCAAAAATTAGCCGGTTTCCGAATATAGTAGTGTGCAGCATCTTTAAATACCTGCTTTATCATTGCTCTATTTGTAGCTGTGGAGAAAATAATCACCGGCAATTCAATAAATTTGTCGTTCCTCTTTATTTCTCCTAATGCTGCAAAACCATTTTTACGGGGCATATTCAGATCCAGATATAGCGCATGAGGCAGCTTGTTTCTATCATCATTAAGCCATCCCATAAGTTCGTCACCATTATTGAAAGTAGTGAGTTCTACATCTACCGGCAACTCGTTTAATGCTTCTTGAAACAGGAGTCGATCGTCATAATCATCTTCAGCAAGGATTATGTTTAATTTGCGACGGATGGGTTTATAATCTTTTGCGCTATCCATAATTTAACGTACTTAAAATTGCGAGTGTTTACAATCTAATTATTTTACTAACCGGATTGTTATTTACATCTGATTTATCTGTAATACAGATGTGAAAAAAGATGCTTCATCAAAAAGACAATTTTCAGTCTATGCAACCCCTTCCTTTTTTGTATCAATAGATCAAATAACATTTTACACGACAATTGATTTAGAGGGTATTTAGGATGTAGCTCTTGTAACCGTAAGATGCAGATAGTGAGCCTCTTATGGATTACAGATCTCCATTTAATAGTTACATTAATTACGGATAGCGATGGGATATCGTTTTTGGGGTGTGAAAAGTGAAAAGTTAGAAGTGAAAAGTGTTTCGAGTGTAGTGATTCCCACCACATCCTACTACCCACCACGTCATCCTGAATTTATTTCAGGATCTCAGGGCAGTGAGTATCACAAAATCCATCATTATATTTAACCCATAAACCAGGAGATCCTGACATCCGTCAGGATGACGCAATATTTTGGTTGGTTGTCACCAACCACTGTCATCCTTCCCTCCACCATCATCCTGAATTTATTTCAGGATCTCCGCGAAGGAGTCTGAACCCCAAAACAAAAAAAAGCAGCCCTGAAAATCATCAGGGCTGCTTTTGCGGTTTGTTGGGGGGTAAAATCCGGATCCGTTTACTCGTTACTGCTTGTTCTTGCAGAAGCAAATACTTGTGGCTCCATAATGGTGTTTTCATTAAGTGTTATATCCGTTTGGGCTAGCATCCGGCCATTTAAAGACGCACCGTCCATCATGGTGATTCCGGTTAGAGATAAAATGATCCCTTCAAAATGTGAGGCTTCACCTATACTTACGTCACCGGCAACTTGCCAGATAACATTTTCAGCTACAGCACCATCACTAAGTGTAATTTCGACATCACGGTCCAATGTAAGTCCCTCAGAAATCTGGAATATCCAAACATCTTCAGCATCACCGGATAAAGTAATATTTGAAGAGATTTCAACAGATTCATTCCACTTGTAAATTCCGGGCTCAAGTGTGACTGAAGATTCATTTGTATTATTCATATC
>JAGXIS010000104.1 GCA_024635465.1 Bacteroidota bacterium
GTTCTCAACCCTTGCAAAAATCCGGGTTCAGGTGGAATACATCCCATATTTCCCGCCACAGGTTCTACAATAATAGCGGCAACTTTATCTTTATTCTTTTTCAGTAGTTTTTCTACACTTCCAAGATCATTGTATTCAGCATTCAGTGTATCTTTTGCTGTTCCCTTTGTTACACCGGGACTACTGGGTTTACCCAATGTTAAAGCACCACTACCGGCCTTAATCAGGAAAGAGTCGGCATGACCATGATAATTCCCTTCAAACTTGATGATTTTATCTCTTCCGGTATAACCTCTGGCAACCCGAATAGCACTCATACAAGCCTCCGTTCCGGAGTTCACCATACGAACTCTGTCCACATTTGGAACCATCTTCTGAACCAGCTCTGCCATGTCAATTTCGATCTCTGTAGGAGCTCCAAAAGAGGTGGAGTTAAAGGATGCATCCTGAACCGCTTTGATTACAGCCGGGTACGCATGTCCCAATATCATGGGTCCCCAAGAGCCGACAAAGTCGATATACACATTGCCATCCTCATCAGTAATTAATGATCCCTTTGCTTTCTTGAAAAATACCGGGACGCCCCCTACAGATTTAAATGCCCTCGCCGGCGAGTTTACTCCACCCGGTATAAATTTCTGTGCACGATCAAATAAAAATTCACTTTTTAATAGCATGTTATCATAGTCTATACTCGTAAATCACATTTCATGAGATTAATTCTCAAAATCAATGATCTACATCAAAAATTAATCACTCATATTCTGAAGAGCGGCAATACGATCTTCGAGTGGTGGATGTGTCATGAACAGTGCTTTAAAGCCACTCCTCTTGCCACCCGTAATTCCGAAAGCCCTCATCGACTCCGGCAGTTGATTCGGTACCTGTGACTCCGCTTTGAGTCGTTGCAGGGCGTTGATCATACCTAGCCGGCTTCCCAATCTGGCGCCGTCTCTGTCGGCAACAAACTCTCTTCTTCTGGAGAACCAAAAAACGATTGTAGATGCCAATATGGCCAAGACGATTTCAGCTGCAATGGTCGTAATAAAATATCCAATGCCAAGACCTTGCTCATTCTTAAGTATCACACGATCTACCACAAAACCAATCACTCTGGCGAGGAACATCACAAACGTATTCACAACACCCTGGATGAGCGCCAGTGTGATCATATCTCCATTGGCGACGTGACCTACTTCATGACCCAAAACGGCTTCTATTTCACCCTTATCAAACCGCTGCATCATACCACTGCTTACTGCAACCAACGCTTTGTTTCGATTGGAACCTGTTGCAAACGCATTGGCTTGTTGCGCTTCAAAAATACCAATTTCCGGCATACCGATACCGGCTTCTTTGGATTGGCGCTCTATCGTTCGGAACAACCACTCTTCCGAAGAGTTTCTCGGTTTGTCGATGATCTCCACCTTCATAGACCATTTTGCAATCTTCTTGGATAGAAGCAGTGATATCACAGAACCAGCCATTCCAAAAATAAAACAGAAGATCAGGAGCGACTGAATATTCAAATTCGTGCCGGACTCATCCAGAAAGGATCCAACACCCAAAAGGTTTAAAGTGATACTTGCCACCACGATGATAGCCAGGTTTGTGCCTAAAAATAGGAGAACTCTTTTCATAATTCTATACGTTGCTTAATGATTAAAACTAAATTTTTATACGCCATTTAATTCTAAATGGCTGAAGATTTACTATGTGAACTCATGATTTCAGATTACAACATTCATGCCGCATCATTAGCGAAACAAATTACTACAATCGTGTCGCATCTTTAGCGAAATAGATTACAACAATCGTGCCGCATCTTTAGCAAAATAGGTGGCAATCAGATCTGCCCCTGCTCTTTTGAACGATAATAATGTTTCCATCATTGCATCTTCCTCATTAAGCCCTCCCATTTTTGCTGCGGCTTTGATCATTGCATATTCTCCCGATACATTATAAACTGAAACCGGTAAATTCACTGACTCTTTAACGGCTCTAACCACATCCAGATAGGGAAGACCCGGTTTCACCATGAGGATGTCGGCGCCCTCTTTTTCATCTAAAATAGCTTCTTTCACAGCTTCATTCACGTTTGCAGGATCCATTTGATATGTTTTTTTATCTCCAAACCCCGGAGCTGAATCCAGTGCATCTCTGAAAGGCCCGTAAAAAGAAGAAGCATATTTTGCACTATATGACATGATCCCGGTCTCATAAAAACCGTTCTCTTCCAGCGCCTCACGCATCAGTAAAATTCTACCATCCATCATATCAGACGGAGCTACAAAGTCGGCCCCGGCTTCTGCATGACTAACCGCCATTTTGGCAAGCAGATCCGCACTTTCGTCATTCAAGATCTTGTCATTTTTTACGATACCGTCATGGCCATAACTGCTGTATGGATCCAGTGCCACGTCTGTCATGACAACCATCTCAGGAAACTCTTTTTTAATCGCTTTTACCGTTTGTTGCATCAAACCTTCTGGGTTTAGTGCTTCCGTTCCCTCATTATCTTTTTTACTGTCGGGTACTTTTGCAAACAGTAATAGTGACGGAATACCCAGGGATTGAATCTCTTCTACCTCTTTCAACAAAAGATCTACTGAAAAACGATAGTAGCCCGGCATAGATGCAATTTCGCTCTTCACATTTTTTCCCTCCACTACAAAAAGTGGGGCTATAAAATCATCGACTCCTAATTTGTGCTCCGACACCATTCTTCTGATGTTTTCACTCTTTCGAAGTCGTCGACCTCTGGCGTATGGAAAATCGGATCTGCTCATTTTTTCTGTTTAATAGGTTCGAGTCATGGATCGAGGTACTACAATCGTAAAATCAGCTGCACTTAACTCCTCCAAATCCACATCAAAGGGATCATCAACCAAAATAGTATTGATACTCATGATTTCATATCCGCTTACTTGATCTTCAATAAACCAGATAATTCCCTCCCAATTGTTAGAATGATAAGAGCCGTTCAAATGGAATAGTTGGTCATCAAGTCCCATATTTAGAAGAATAAAATGCGCCATTGTTGCGTCTTTTACAGCCTGTGCATAGATAAGATTATCACCTCCGTGTCCACCCGCCGCCTCTGCAATGCTAACATAACTAGGGATTGTGATATCGATCTCGATTGGAAGGGGAGCAATCCACTGTTTGGCTTCGCTACTTAACGAGTCTAAAACCGCAAGACCATCCCTGAAAACGGAAGATGCATATCGCCTGGGAATATTTGTTGCTATCAACTGAACATCATTCTCTTTAGCCAGTTCCAAAATGGGTTTATAGTCCGTTTCGTAATTACTCCACAACCGGGCTTCACTCTCAAAACTGCTCTGACTAATGAGATTACTTAAGTATTCATCAATAAGTAATTGTTGATCCGCTTCAAACATCTCCATCCCAATATGTGTTTGGCGTGATGGATCCGCAATCAGCTCATTTGCTATTTCGTATTGAAGCCAATGTGAAATCGGATCGTTATGAAGTTCACCAAAAAAAATGAGATCCTGACTCGATATCTGATCCATAAAATCTGAGTACAAAACAGTATCTCCTTCACTTGAATAGATCAAGTAAGCAGGTTTCTCTACATCAGTGTGAAGTGCTGCCAAAAAAAATGACAGAATCGAAACTATAAATAGTTTTCCCATTATCATTTATTCAATTTCCTGAAGATAGTTTAATCGAATCGCTTCAAATTCATCACCCGGAGTCCAGCTCATCATTTCATCACGGTTGATTATATCAAAAGATGCACGAAATATTAATCGTACATCACTTTCCATTCCTGCCATATCCCAGAACTCATTGATTTCATCCTATACAGAATGATAATTTGCCGATCGAACACTATCAACAACGGCCGGCCAATCGTCGGGTTTATCAATAAAATCGAGGCCGCCATTGAGGTAAATGGCTGGTATACCTATTCTCGCATATGAAAAATGGTCTGAACGATAAAAAATTCCCTGTTCGGGTCGAAGATCTCTAACAGCAACCCGATCGGCTTCTTCAATGTGTTGTTTGAATATATCTGTGATACTGTTACGTCCGTAACCGATAAGTACCATATCATTTGTCTCACCGAAGATCTGCATACTATCCAGATTAATGTTTGCTGACACCTTCCCGGGGTGTACCGTTGGATTTTGTGACCAGTACAGCGATCCCAGCAGACCCATCTCCTCTGCTCCGACAAACATAAATTTAACGCTTCGACGTAACTCATTTTCAACCATCTTCAATGCCTTTGCTGTTTCCAATACAGCACTTACACCACTTGCATTATCCTGTGCACCATTATTGATTGAATCCCCATCAACGGGGGTAGTCACACCCAAATGGTCATAATGTGCCGAAAAAATCACGTATTCATCTTGTAAAGAGGGATCTGAACCCTCAATTTTACCAATCACATTACTCGTCGACAAATCACCGTACTCTGCGTTGAGATCTACATCAATGGTCACCCCATCCAATACAATCGGAGCAAAATCTTTCGAATCAGCTGCTTCCAATGTGACACTCAATCCTAATCCACCCTGTTCTAATAGCATAGTACTGCTCTCTTCAGTTAGCCAGCTGTTAAATTCAGGTTTATTTCCATTCGCTGAATCACCGCTTTTAAGAGAAAATCTCTCCCGGCCCCAGCTGTTTGAAACCACAGACCATGGATATCCTGCTGTTTCATTTGTATGAATAATTATTGCTCCCAATGCACCCATCTCTTCCGCTTTTTCAAACTTATAACTCCACCTTCCATAATAGAGACGCGTATTCCCTTCGAAAATTTCAGGAAAATAAGAAGGGTCACTATTTTTAAAAACCACTACTTTTCCGGAGACATCAACATCTTTATAATCATCCCATTCAAATTCGGGGGCTTGTATTCCATAACCTACATATACCACTTCTGCATCCCGGATACGAATTTCCTCATCCTCATTACTGGGCCACGCCATAAACTCAGTAGAGTATTCCAATTCATCGATCACTGTTCCATTTTTCTTAATTTTGATTGTGGCAGATGAACGGTCTACACGCTGACTCAAAAGCGGTACTTCCTGAATATAGGTACCGTCAGACATACCGGGGTCAACACCCATTTCTTGCAATTGATCAATCATATATTCAACAGTTAAATCCTCTCCATGAGTTGCCGGTGCTCTCCCTTCAAATTCATTGGATGAGAGTGTTTCAATATGGTTTAAAAGTGAGGTCTCAGTAATGGATTGCTCAGCATCTTCCAAGTCTACAGTTGGTTGGCAGGCAACAATCCAAACGAGGATAGATAAAATGGATATCTTTTTCATAGCTTATTTATTTATTAAAATCGGAATGTAAAATTACCGTTTCAGTCTATCAGGTACAAGTTGAATAGTATTGAACCCTTTCTAGTCATAGTCATTTCAACATTTTATATATTTCTCTAACCCACTCTTTTTTCGTATGATTTATATATGTCATGGAACGCTGATTTCTACAAAAATAAGACCCTTTTAATAACAGGGGCTGCCAGCGGAATCGGTAAACGATTAGCGGAGAAAATTGCATCCTACTCAGATGTAACACTCATTCTTTGGGATCGAAATCCGGATCAACTTAAATTGATAAAGCAGCAGCTTAATTCGAAATGTACTGTAACAATTTGTGATATCGATATTTCAGATCCGGGTCGAATATCATTGGAGGCAGACCGATTGGTTAAACAA
>JAGXIS010000105.1 GCA_024635465.1 Bacteroidota bacterium
ATATTTACCACTTCCCATAAAATAGAGTGATAAATTCGCAAGTAGTAGCATTATTTCCAGGCGAGCAGAGCTGAATTCACCGCCAAGTTTAACAGTTAAGAGAGCAACAACCATTACACATGCCAATAATAAGTAGGAGATTCTAGCATATGCGCTCAACAGAACCATGATCCCACCCACAAATTCCACAATAGCTACCACCCATGCCATTATACCGGGCAGTGGAATTCCGAGACCTCCGAAAAATCCTTCTACACCTTCAATACCGTTAAGTTTTCCCCATCCGGAAACTATAAAAATAACACCAACTCCAATTCGCAGTAATAGGGGGGCTATATCGACGTATTTATTCTCTGAGTTTGACATATGATTTAATATTTAAGTTATGGTTAAGAACTTCATAATTCACTGTCAGTAATTAATTTAAACCCCAAATCCGAATTTGCAAATTTTATTACTGTTTACATTATTATAAATGCAGATTTAAATGATTTTTACAAAAATTAATGAGTACTTGAGGAAGCCCATACGAAATCGTTATCATGTTTACTCAATTGAATGAATTTAAAGCATCTTGAAATGAAAAAAATCTGCCTCACGTCATTGTTTACACTACTTTTTTTCGCACTCTACTCCTCTTCAGCATCAGCTCAAGGATCAAGCAACAATCTTTATCTAAAAGTTGACTATTTCAAAGCCCCCTCTGATCAAATTGGAAACTATCTCCATGTTGAACAGGAGCTTTGGAAACCCGTTCATCAAGCTCGTTTGGACTCAGGAATTATCTTGGGATGGAGCTTCTATTCTACTTTTGTTGCTGAACCGGATGCTGCTTATAATTACATTGCGGTCAATGTTTTTGATGATTTTGATAAAATTGATTATTTCGGACTCAATGAAATAGTTGCTGAAATCTATCCTGAAAAAGATCTCTCTCAATTCTATGAGCAGACCCGGGCTACTCGTGAAGTGGTTCGCACTGAGATATGGCAGATAAATGATATCATTATAGATGACAATATGAAGCTTCCAATTGGTAACTACATAACTAAAAACTTCTTTGACTCCCGGGGTGGATCGGGAGATCATGAAGAGATGGAACTCGATTTCTGGGGCGGTATCCATAAAGTCCGAGTAGACCAAAATATCCTGAATAGTTGGGCGATGTATTCACTCTATTATCCGGCCGGTGATGCCAGACATTATACTTATAGTACAGTAGATTACTATGAAAATTTGAGTGACTTAACGATCGGGGCCGGTCTGGAGTTGGCCAGAATCGCCTATCCGGATGCATCAGACGAAGAATTAAATGAAAATTTTACCCGTACAAGTCAATCCAGGTCACTCTATAAAGCTGAAATATGGAAACTGCTCGATTCTGTTGGTTACGATTAATTAACAATTTCCATCATAAAGAGTCGATCACAGATTTTATTTTATCATTTACATAAACTCTCAATATTAACCATTACAGTAATAATATCTTACGTATGAATACATTGAAATTAGGTTTTATCGGTGCCGGTTTTATAGCCAGATTTCAGGCACTTGCTATGAAACAAGTTCGAAATTGCGAACTCTCAGCTATTTACGATCACACAGGAGCCGCTGATTTGGCAGATTACGCCAAAAAGAACGGTCTGGGAGAACCTAAACTTTATAAAACCGTTGCAGAACTTTGTAATCATTGCGATGCAGTAGCTCTCCTATCTCCCAATTACACCCGAATTGAGATGATGGAACAGATTGTTGACGCCGTGAAGAAGGGAGCTGAATTAAAAGGTGTAATTTGCGAAAAACCTCTCGGACGAACGGTAGCTGAAGCTGAAAGAATGGTGCATTTAGCAAAAGAAGCAAACCTCCTGACTTCCTATTTTGAAAATCAGCTGCATATGAATTCGATTAATAATGCACTTCACCAACTTCGTCCGCAACAAGAAGTGATGGGTGGATTTACACTTGCTCGAAGTACTGAAGAACATGCCGGGCCTCATAACGCCTGGTTCTGGGATCCTACCAGGCAAGGTGGTGGTGTATTATCCGATATGGGATGTCATAGTATCGCTATCGGTAGACATATTCTGACTCCCGAAGGGAAATCGACTACTTTTTTAAAGCCTGTATCTATGCAGTGCGATACCTCTCTTTTAAAATGGGGGCAACCAAAATACAAAAAGCAATTATTGGATAAATATGGCGTGGATTACAGTAAAACACCGGCTGAAGATTTTGCAACCGGTATCGCAACTTTTAAAAATCCCGAGACAGGTCAGTTATTAAAAGCACAGTTCACTGATTCATGGATGTACGATAAGCAGGGCTTACGTCTCTGGATGGATGCATTAGGACCCGGATATGCAATGGAAGTAAATACGTTAATCTCACCTGTTGAGATCTTTATCGGTGATGAGGCAGCAGAAGGTGTCGCCGATGCAGAAACTGCCCTTGAAAAATCGACTTCATCGAGAGGTCTCTTATCCGTTCTTCCCAATGAAGCTGATCTCTATGGATATACAACTGAAATACGAGATGCTGTTAATTCATTCCTGAATGGCAAGAACGCACTTCTTGACTTTGAATTTGGAGCAGAAGTCACATTCCTGGTACAAGCTGCATATATGGCTGCAGAGCAAAAGAAAACTATTGATCTCACTGATACTAAAGTGATAAATGATCTGAAAACCTATCAATCATTGATCTCACAAGGAAAAGGGGCAGATATACTGTTCTCTTAATAGCTAAGTAAGAGACTATCTCTTACAAATAATGAATAAGCCCCTTCCATAAATCTTAGTGGAATGGGGTATTTAATCATTTTATTCTGATTTTTTGGGCCTGACTTTTTTAGACAATGCTCTCACTTTTTTGGCAAATAGACTTGCTTCACCACTTTTATCATCGGCGGGCCGACCGAGTAGATATCCAAAATGATTTAAAGAGTCTACCTCATCACATATGACTTTAATGATTGCCCCCAAAGGTATAAAGAGTATCATTCCTGCCAATCCCCAAATCTGTGCACCTATGAAAATAAGCAATAGAGTGGCCAATGCATTCATACTTACCTGACTCCCAACAATAGTTGGTGTAAATAAATTGCTTTCAAAAAGTTGAATAATGTAGAATCCAAGCAGAATGATAAATGGATAAAACAAGGAATCCATTGTTATCAAGGAGTAGAGAATGGGTAATATGGACCCCATTATGGGTCCCACAAAAGGAATCACATTTAACATTGCTGCAAATACCCCAAAAAAGATGGCATGATCAACTCCAATAATCATCAACATTACAGAGTTTAAAACTGCCAGTATTGCAATAACCATCAAGAGTCCCGTGATATACTTCTGAACCAGAGTTTTTACTTTTAAAATGATAGAATGAACTTTAATGGTATTCTCTTCTTTGCCCTTGCCAAATGCTTTCAGTGCAAAATTTTTCAATACGTCCCGAAAGAGAAGCATTAAATACATATAAACAGGAACTAAAAATATTGAAGTGATTGTGGATGCTGCACCTGTTATCCCTCTGGTCAAAGATGTAGTATTTTCCTGTACCCATTCAAAAATGGCTGAAACTACTCTATCCAAATTGATCTCTCCTTCCACAGCAAACCATGTGGCAAAAAAACCCTCCATTGATCCGAGTAGTTCTTCCAAGCGCTCTGCAAACATATCTGCATCCTGATTAAATGCTACCATCTGACTATAAAAGAAAAATCCGATCACAAAAAGAATAAATAATCCTAATAGAATTCCGGCAAATGAAGATAAAAATCTGGGAACTTTATACCGCTCTAACCATCCGCAGAAAGGAGATAACAGAATAGAGAAAAAGAGTGCAAAAAGTAGGGGCAGAAGGATTGATTTTGCCATGATCATTGCATACACAGTGAGGATCATGGCTGCCAATATATATGTATATTTCACGTACCATCTTGCTTCCGGTGCCATAAATGAATGAATTTGGTTCTTTTTTATCTACCCATCTAATAAACGTCAAATTTCATTTAAATTCTATGTTTGACAGCGTAAACTTATCATAAAATTTTAAAAGCAGCTGATAACTTCTTATCTATTTTTGATATTAAAAATCAAATGATACCTTTTTCCTGATTGGAATTGAATATTGTGTTTTCTACTAACTACTATTTTTATGCGGTTATTATCAGGATTTCTTTCACATTAGCTCAGAGAAATGGCTCCCAGTCTGTTTGAAACGTATGATTTAACCCTCGAACCTAAAAATTGATTTGGAAAACGAACTTCATAGATCGATAAAAACACCCGGGGCTATTCTAATGGGACTCGGTTCGATTATTGGAACCGGGATTTTCGTCAGTATTGCCATTGCAACCCAAATTTCCGGTAATGGTGTCCTTATTGCAATTATTATAGCTGCACTTTTGGCTGTTTTTAATGGTTTAAGCAGTGCTCAACTAACCGCTACACATCCCGTAAGTGGTGGTACTTACGAATATGGGTATCGATTTTTAGGTTCATATTTTGGGTTTACAGCCGGTTGGATGTTCATGATTGCCAAATCCGCATCTGCTGCTACAGCAGTACTGGGCTGTATCGGTTATTTATTCTATTCACTTGGAATCGAAATGAGTCATAGCATCTATGTGATCTCCTCACTGGTACTTTTAACAATTGTAACCATTTTGGTTTCCGGTGGTATAAATCGCAGTAATCTTGCTAATGCGATAATCGTAAGTATAACATTGATGGGGCTTACAGCACTCGTCGTTGCCTCATTCTTTGTAAACGGATTTCCATTAGAACCCATCCGTCTTGCAATTGACGATACATCAGCCTCAACCATTCTATATGGATCAGCTCTGATGTTTGTCGCCTACACCGGATATGGCAGAATTGCCACGTTGGGTGAGGAGGTGGCCGAACCTAGAAAAACGATCCCAAAAGCGATCATCCTTACAATGGTAGTGATTGTTCTGCTCTATTTATCGGTATCACTTACAGCTCTCTCTGTAATGGGTGCAGAGGCCTTCGGTCAAACCGCAGACACGGAAGCTGCACCACTAATGATCGTTGCTCAAATGCTATCGATACCCCTCATAGGATCTATAATATCTATTGCAGCGATTACTGCCATGTTGGGTGTACTGCTCAATCTAATACTAGGGTTATCAAGGGTACTTCTTGGTATGGCCCGTCGAAGTGATGTACCGGGTATTCTAGCAGTTATTAATCCAAAAACTAAAAGCCCTGTACGCGCTGTTTCAGTATCAGCTTCCATCATAGGACTGCTTGTATTAAGTGGTGATGTACTATTTACATGGTCGTTCAGTGCATTTACCGTCCTGATCTACTACTCCATCACAAACCTTTCAGCCTTGATGATGCCAAAAAAGTTTCATCTCTATCCAAGGTGGGTACCGATATTGGGGCTCTTTGGATGCCTTTTTCTCGCTTTTTGGATTGAACCGATGATCTGGGGATTCGGACTGGCTCTTCTTGCAATAGGCTTGATTTGGCACACTATTGCTTTGCGATTGAGAAAATCAGCAGTTCATTAGGATTTCGAACTTCAATTTATCTTAATCTTGTTAAACGGATCAGTCATCAATAACAAACCCACGAATCAGTTTTTGGAGCTCTTCGATACCTTTGTCATTCTCGACGGATGTAGCAATCACCGGTACATCAATATTCATCTCTCTTAAAATATTAATAACACGTTGTTTAGCAGACGCCAATTTGTTGGTGGATAACTTATCCCCTTTTGTTAAGACTACAGCAAATGGTCTCTCATTCGACCCCATCCAGTAAAAAAATTCTTCATCCAGTACCGTAGGTTCGTGCCGGGAATCTACAAGATGCAGTATGAGTCTTAGTGTCCCTCTTTTTGAAAGGTATTCGTGAATATCCCTACCCCATCGTTCTCTCTCTTTCTTTGGAACTTTTGCAAAACCGAATCCGGGTAAATCTACTAAAAATGAAGATGAATCAATCTCATAGTAGTTCATCTGCTGAGTCTTACCGGGGGTATTACTGGTTTTTGCCAGTTTTCTTTTATTTGTGAGTTTATTGATCAGAGATGACTTTCCAACATTGGACCTGCCCGCAAAGCAAAATTCCGGCAGACTCTCTTGGGGGCAATCATCTAGTGTGGGGGCTGATGTTATAAACCGTGCTGTTTGAAACTCCATCAAACGATCTCATTTTCTTCTTTTTCCACGCCGAAATTTACCGGTACAGGATAATCCCCGGTAAAACAAGCCGTGCAATAGGAATGGTGAGAATCATTTGACTCTTTCACCGCGCTAACCAAACCGCCGGGAGATAAATAACGCACACTGTCAACCCCAATCTCTTTTGCAATAGCTGCGACATCACCGTTAAATTTATTGGCAATCAGCTCTTCTGTACTTGGGAAATCCATCCCATAAAAACATGGATGAGTGATCGGCGGTGAACTCACTAAAAAATGAATCTCTTTAGGATTTGCTTCCCGAATCATCTCCACCAGATATCTGGATGTAGTACCTCTAACAATTGAGTCATCTACAATGATTACTGAACGACCTTCCAAAACTCCTCGAACCGTATTAAACTTGGTCCTTACTTTCTGTTCACGTGATTTTTGACCGGGCGAAATAAAAGTTCGACCTACATAGTGATTTCGAATGAGTCCAATGTCATACTTACAATCAAAACCTGCTTTATTACTCTC
Source organism: Bacteroidota bacterium (assembly GCA_024635465.1). Lineage (GTDB taxonomy): Bacteria > Bacteroidota > Rhodothermia > Balneolales > Balneolaceae > Rhodohalobacter. The sequence continues at coordinate 6,703 of JAGXIS010000105.1, forward strand.
GTGGGCATAACCAATGGCTGCCGTATTACTGGAATCAGGTACAGAAATGACTATGGGCCTTTTATCACGATCCGGATACTTTATGACCTCATTTAATGGATGTTCTTTGGCAAGTTGCTTGCCGAGATTTCGTCGGATTTTATCAACATTTTCACCAAATATTCGACTATCCGGCCTTGAGAAATAGACATACTCAAAGATACATTGACTCGTAGTAGTCCCCTCTTTCGGATCCAAATAATAGGATTTAAGCGGTTCACTCTCACCATTATTTCGGTCAATGATCAAAACTTCACCCGGTTCTATATCTCTGATATATTCAGCATCAATGATATCAAATGCACATGTTTCACTTGCTACTATAAAGGCACCATCTTTCATTCCAAGTGCTAATGGGCGAAACCCGTTTGGATCACGAACAGCTATTAACTTATCGTCTGTTAGTATCACAAGACAATAAGCCCCTTCTATTTGGTGAAGTGCTTCCAATACCTGATCGATCTGCTTCTCTTCTCTGCTGTGAGATATTAAATGTAATATCAGCTCCGTATCTGATGTTGTCTGAAACAGAACACCTTCATCTCTGAAACGATCTCTCAAAATCCGTGCATTGGTCAAGTTTCCATTATGACCAATCGCTAAATTTCCATGACGATAATGCACTCTGAAGGGCTGAATATTTGCCGGATTCTTGGATGATCCGGATGTGGAATATCGGTTGTGACCAATCGACAGATTCCCTTTCAGTTCTCTTTTAAAAATTTTTGAATCGTCAAAAACAGAAAGAACCAGACCGAAATCCTTATGCATCGGCATAATGTGACGATCCTTCTTTTCGTCAAAATAGGTGGTTACAATTCCTGCTGACTCTTGACCCCTATGTTGCAGGGCATGTAGACCATAATAGGTAAGAAGTGCGGCATCCGGATGGTCATAAACTCCGAATATTCCACAATAGTCATGGGGTTTGTCTATCATTTGATAAGCTGCAATTCAATAAAGTTTTAGTACATGATAAAGATAACGAATGTTGATCTAAATAACAGACAGATATCTTTGGGTCATTCAAGAAGTTGAAAACTATGGCAAGTCACACTGATTATAATATTATCACTCAAAATTCGTAGATTATTCAAATGAAAAAAGAACATCTAATCATAGTGATTCAATATCTATTCCGATTCATTTTGGGTGGACTGTTAGTCTTTGCCGGAATTCTTAAGATTCAGGATAATACGTCACTCTTTGAGTCAATAGCTTATATACCATGGTTATCCATTGGCATTAAATCACTTATCATTGATTTCCTTCCGTACGTTGAAGTTGCTGCAGGATCTCTACTCATCTTCAAGATTTTCGATAAAGTTATTCTACCGCTCACCGGACTGATATATCTGAGTTTTTTGATTTTTGCCATTTGGGGATTGAATACCGGTATGGAAATAGATTGCGGATGTTTTGGTAATCTGGATAACACTTCTTTCATCGGTTCACTTTTGGGTGGTGAAATGGGATGGCGAATGGTTATCAGGAATAGCATATTCGTGTTGATGATTGGATTTTTATTTTTGAATCCTTTCACGTTTACGAACTTTGATACGTGATAAAAAACTAATTCACTTAAAATCTCCACACATTCGGATATTAATCAAACTGCTCAATTGATTGATCATCCAGTAATGTACTGCCTGATTCATTACTGATTTCCCATCTATAAGTACGATGGGTTTTGTGATGATAACATCCTAATGCTTCCAGACTTCTCTGCATCAACCAATTTTTTTCACTCACCCACGCACCTTCCAGATACTCAAGAGATGGAACAGC
>JAGXIS010000106.1 GCA_024635465.1 Bacteroidota bacterium
AGCCAAACCGGATGGTGATATTGGAAACGACTCAATAGTATAACTATTCTCATTTAAAACTCTCAATACTTCTGTTAGTATCACATTAGCTATCGCTTTTGGCTCATTAAGCTCAATAATCGTTTTTTCAAAATAGTCAGCCAGTGGGCGATTGTCCGTCAAGGTTACTGAATCTTCTTCACTCAGACCCAGTTCATTTACAAAACGGGTAAATCGAATGTCAGGCAATTCCGGAAGTTCAGAATTAATTTCTTCGAGTAAATCAGCATGTACAATAATTGGGGGGATATCCGGCTCCGGGAAGTATCGATAATCATGAGCTTCTTCTTTTGATCTCATTTTACGGGTTTCCAGTTTATTTGGATCCCAAAGAAGGGTTTGCTGTATGACCTCCCCTCCTGATTCAACCAATTCTATCTGTCGCTCAATTTCAAAAATGATTGCGCGCTCAACATTTCGAAAAGAGTTCATATTTTTTAATTCAGTACGTGTACCCAATTCTTTCTGTCCTCTGGGTCGTATCGATACATTGGCATCACAACGCAGACTTCCCTCTTCCATATTTCCATCACAAACTTCTAAGTACTGAACAATCTGCCTTATCTTTTTAAGATAAGCATAAGCTTCTTGAGGAGTCCGCATGTCAGGTTCGGAAACGATTTCAATAAGAGGTGTTCCTGCTCTGTTTAAATCAATCAGGGTATGATATGGATCCTGGTCATGAATAGATTTACCGGCATCCTCCTCCATATGAATACGGGTAATTCCTATTCTTTTATCATAATCTTCCAATTCGATCAAAATATGCCCATCATAACAAATAGGAGTTTCATACTGTGATATCTGATATCCTTTAGGTAGATCCGGATAGAAATAGTTTTTTCTGGCAAAAATTGACTTTTCAGAAATCTTACATTGTGTTGCCAATCCCATTTTGATAGTATATCGAACCAGGTTTTCATTCAAAACGGGTAATGTTCCCGGATGGCCCAAACAGAGAGGCGTAATCTGTGAATTTGGAGCACCGCCGTATTCAGGCGATACTGCAGCAAAGGCTTTGGTTTCTGTAAGTAACTGCGCGTGAACCTCGAGACCAATTACAGCCTCATATTTTTCATTTTTTATTGTGGACATCTTATCATTTAAAATTCTGAAAATTGACGCGATTAGAAGATAATAAAGGTTTCTGAGAATGTACTAACGAATCTATCTGTTTATGATTAAAATAACGTCAAATTTATATCGTAGTCGATGAGTATGAATTCACTATTTTACAGAAAATTGCAGATCCATATTTTTTAACTATGAACCCTATAATAGCAATAAGCATGGGCGATTACAATGGAATCGGCCCGGAAGTAGCTCTCAAAACTCTTGAGAAATCAAATCTGAATAAATCTACACCTATATGGATTGGTATACCTGAAGTGTTTTTAATGACTATGGATCAAATAGGCATTCAACTAAATCACCGAATAATGAACAATTCGGAAGATATTAATGAAGGTGTCATTAATATTTATCCTATTTCAATGGAACCATCCGTCAACGTGAGCTATGGAACAATCCATGCTGAAGCAGGCAAAGCGGCGATGTTTGCTGTAGAAAAGGGAATACAGTTCTGTTTAGAGAAAAAGAGCCATGCTTTGGTTACATCACCCATCTCTAAAGAAGCCATATCAAAAGCGGGATATGCTGTACCGGGTCATACAGAATTTTTAGCCGAGAAAACGGATAGTAAATCTTTTATGATGATTTTAACCGGTGAAAAGATGAGAGTAGGACTATCTACTATTCATATTCCGGTCAAAAATATTTCAGAGAATATTCGCTTTGAAATGTTAAATCAACAGATACAAATATTACACGACAGTTTAGTCAATGATTTTGGCATCAACGAACCCCGAATCGCGCTTCTTGGATTAAATCCCCATGCAGGAGATGGTGGTGTTTTGGGTGATGAAGAGATTAAACACATCATACCGGCCATTCAAAAAGTAAATGGAAACGCACTATTGGTAGATGGACCTTTTTCTGCTGATGGATATTTTGCATCCGGTACATACAAACAGTATGATGCGACACTCGCGATGTACCATGATCAAGGATTAATTCCATTCAAAACGATTTCATTCGGTTATGGTGTTAACTTCACAGCGGGTTTACCCATTATTAGAACGTCACCGGATCATGGAACAGCATTTGCAATTGCAGGATTGAACCGTGCAGATTCACAATCATTCACTGAGGCTTATTTATTAGCATTAAAAATGGCAAACCAAAGATTTAGACTTGATTCATAAAAAACATTCATGAGTATAGATACAAAAATAAATCCACCTTACTCCTCTTTAGCAGATATTTATGATATTGTGATGTCGGATGTAGATTATGAAACATGGGCCGATTACATTGATGAAATCATCATTACACACAACCCGGAAGCCAATCATCTTCTTGAACTTGCTTGCGGTACTGGCACCATAGCTCTATCCCTTGAAGAACTGGATTGTTATGATATCACTGCAACGGATGGAAGTTCGGATATGATTCGGGTGGCTAAGAAAAAAGGGGCTTCAGTTAATTCAAAAATTCATTTTGAGGTAATGGATTTTAATAACATCAAGAGCAATAAGTCTTATGATGTAGTATACTTGATTTTTGACAGTATCAATTATCTCAAAGAAGAGGAGTTAATCCTAAAATTGCATCAAGACGTAAAAAATATTTTAGCTCCCAATGGTATTTTTATTTACGATTTTACCACACCAAGAAATTCCAGAAAAGCCGTCAAATATTTGGATAATGATACCCACACTATCGGAAATAAATACAGGTATCAACGAGAGAGCTCTTATGATGCGAAGAATCAGATTCATACCAATGTATTTCAGATAGAACAATTGAAACAAACAGGTAATATCGGAACCGATTTGTTTAAAGAAATCCATAAGCAGAAAATTTATTCCCAAGATTACATGTGTTCAATAATAGAGAAAACAGAATTCACTATATTGGAGGCTTATGATGGTTTTCAACTACTTCCTGCTCATAAAAACAGTTTACGCATTACCATGGTGTTACAATGAATAGTCCCTTTGCAATTCAAATGAATAATGTATCCGTTAAATACGGGAACAATGTAGTCCTTAACGAAATCGATTTTACCCTCGATCAAAGTGAATTTTGCTATGTAATCGGCAAAACCGGAGCCGGTAAAAGTTCCTTTTTGAAATTAATTTACAGAGATGTAACACCGACTTCAGGTTCGGTGTTTGTTGCTGACTTTGATGTAACCACTTTACCGGATCGTAAAGTGCCTTTTTTAAGGAGAAGTATTGGTGTGGTTTTTCAGGATTTCCAACTGTTATCGGACAGAAATGTCTTTGATAATGTTGCATTTGCACTCCAAGTTACCGGTAACAAAACGGGTTTTATAAAAAACAGGGTTCTGGAAGTTTTAGGGCTAGTCGGATTGAGTCACAGAAGAAACAGCATGCCTGAAGACCTTTCCGGTGGAGAGAAACAACGAGTTGTGATAGCAAGAGCACTGGCAAATGAACCTCGACTTCTATTGGCTGATGAGCCAACCGGGAATTTGGATCCGGATGCAAGTGGATCCATTATGGAACTGCTACAACAAATTAACAATCGAGGAATGGCCGTTTTGATGGTAACTCACGATTATAATGTAATTAGAAAATTCCCACGTAAAACCATTGAAATCAAGAATGGTAAATTGAAAGAGGTAAACGTCGGTAAATAGATTCCTATCTTATAAAAGCGCTTTTTTATTCATTTAAAGCATAAAATTACTTTCCAATTCAATAAAGATTTTGTTAATTATACATAACTGTTAATCAATCCTTATGGAGTCAGTTATGAAGAATACACTTCTGTTATTGCTTATCACCTGTGTAGTTTCATTAATTCCCTTCACCCATTCTAATGCGCAATCTCAAGAGGGTGACTACATGCACATCGATTATATTCATATTGAAAAGGAAGATATTGGAGATTTTATCTCTCAAATAGAGCCCCAAATCAAAAGATTACAACAAGCCAGAGTTGACTCAGGTGCATTGAATGAGTGGTATATTTATAGAGTTGCTTATCCCGGATCTCAAAATACGGTTCACAATTTTGTCTCCGTGTCTATCTGTTCATACATCTGTTCATTTGAAGATTTTCATGAATCTTTAAGTGATCAATTTTCATCGGATGATTTTGCTCAACTCATTAGAAATTATAGAAGTTTTATGATTCCAAACCACTCAGAACTTTGGAGAATTAACAATAATGTGGTGAGAGAAGAGAACATGGAGCCAGCCAGATATTTTAGTATGGACTATATGAAAGTCAGAAACGGAATGGAGTATGCCTACCAAATGATGGAGGATGAAATAGCACGGCCTTTACATGAACAGAGAATGGAGAATGATGCTATGGAAGCCTGGCAGTTATTTAGTCTCGTTATTCCAGGTGGTTCTCAATATGGCTACAACTATGCCACGGGAAATCACTTCAAAGATTTAAAGGATTTTGAATTTGGGTTTACAGATGAGTTAATAAGTCAAACTCATCCAAACACCAATGTCAGTGAATTTTTTGATAATATTGAGCGAACTCGTGACCCTGTACGTATTGAGATATGGGAACTACTGGATTATGTTAAATAGGTTTCAATTAAAAAACCTCTTAATAAATCTGTTTAGAATGGATGTTTGGAATCATAGTTCTCAATGATCAAAATGTGTTAATCCATAAAGCTGTTGAGTTATACAGTGAATACTTCCTTGTCCCCATACAAGATCTGTACAGTCGATCCCTATAATATCCCGATCCGGAAAGAACTCTCTGAAAAGATCCAATGCAATTTCGTCGTAACGTTCATCATAAAGAGGCACCAAGACAACGCCATTAGCGATATAGAAGTTTGCATAACTGGCGGGCACAAATTGTGATCCGTCAACTGTTTGGTCAACAATTCTTGTCTGCGGCAGTGGCAAAGTAACAATTTGAAATGGCTCACCATATTGATTTTCAGCATTTTCCAAAATCTCAAGATTCTCTTGAAGTGCAGAAAAATTGACATCTGATTCATCTTCTGTAACCATTGTTAAAATGGTATTTTTATTCAAAAATCTTGATAAATCATCGATATGACCATCCGTATCGTCTCCGGCCAGTCCTTTCTTAAGCCATATTATCTTTTCCGCACCTAAATAATCAAACAACATCTGTTCAATCTGTGACTTTGTTAAATGTGGATTTCGGTTAGGATTTAATAGCACAGACTCAGTTGTCAACAGTATGCCTTCACCATTTGTTTCTATACTCCCACCTTCCAACACCATTCCGGTTTTGAAGTATGGAAGATCATAATGATTACTGAACCATTTAGGAAGAGCATTATCAGAGTCATACGGTGGGTACTTCCCTCCCCATGCGTTATACTCCCAATCAGTTATTGCAACCTTTTTTGATGATTCATTTTGAAGTTGTATAAAAATGGGTCCGCAATCGCGCGCCCAAACATCATTAATCGGTAGAGATTGAATCGTTACATCTTGCAAATTTACAGATCTTGAGATCAGTTTTTCGATTAGATAGTTTTCTGGCAGACGCAGATCGTGAAGCAGAATAATTGGTTCATACTGATGTAATGGCACAATGATATCTAAATATACCTCCTCCACTTTCTTTAATCTATTACCAGGCCAGGTTTCAATATTTGATGGCCAGTGTAGTTGCGTTGCTGAATGTTTACTCCACTCAGCAGGCATACGATATCCTAAATCACAAGGTTTTTTCATAAGGGTTCAATTCAATAACAGTCGTTCAATGGATTGAGAAATAGTATTTAAGAAATCGGCAAAGATCAATCCACATTCTGCAAGTGGATTCAAAAGATCACTATTTAATTCTTTTTGTTTTCACCTGCACGAGATA
>JAGXIS010000107.1 GCA_024635465.1 Bacteroidota bacterium
AGTTAAAATACAAGGTGCTGTCTACAGAGAAGGAGATTTTGAACTCACAGAGAATATGACTTTGACAGACCTTCTGGAGAAAGCTGAAGGTGTCAAGGAAGATGCTTACCTCGAACGGGCTATTATCATTCGAAACATGGATAATCTAATGCTGGAAAGCATCGCATTCTCCGTCAGAGACATTATTAACGGAGATGCTGAAGATATTTATTTGAAGAGAGATGATCTGGTTCGAATCAGCTCTATTTTTGATATGCAGGAAACACTTTCTATTACAGTAAGTGGCTCCGTCAATAAACCGGAGCGCATGGAGTATCTGAAAGGCATGACACTTGAAGACGCGATATACCTTGCAGATGGACTCAGAAATAGAGCGGCTGCCTATCGTGTAGAAGTGGCACGAAGAGTGGTTGAAGTGGAAACTCAAGTCAAAGTAAATCAGATAGCAGAAGTATTTCAATTTGATATTGGACCTGATTTCCGATTTGTTGATCGGGCTAACGAATTTGTTTTGCAACCGTTCGACAGAGTGTTTATTCGTACAAAACCAAATTACCAGACTCAACTTACTGTCACGATTGAAGGTGAAGTACAATTCCCGGGTGAATATGTGCTTGAAACCAGAGATGCAAGATTGTCGGATATCATCCGGCAAGCCGGTGGACTTTCACAATATGCATTTCCGGCAGGTGCATCCATGCGACGAATTTTGGAAATTGTACCAGGTGAAAGAGAGGGTGAAGAGGGTGAAAATGAGGTAACAAGAGCAGGGAATCTTGAAGCACTTAATCTTGAAAATGTAAATTTGGATGGTTTTGAAGAGGTAAACGATACGCTATATACTCCGGTTGGAATACGATTAGGCGAAGCGCTTAATAGACCGGGTTCAATCAGTGACCTTCGTGTTGAAGAAGGAGATGTGATACACATTCCAAGGCAACTTCAGACGGTTAGAGTAGAAGGTGGCGTGTTGGCACCGGTAACCATGAGGTTTGTACCCGGGCAGGGATTACAAGATTATGTTGATGCCGCAGGTGGAACTACGGATCGCGGTCAGCGGCATCGTGCTTACATCGTTTACGCGAATGGTGAAGTAGATCGAACCAAACGTTTTTTAAGAATACGAAGTAACCCTGATGTTGAACCGGGTGCAACGATTATCATTCCTGAAAAACCGGAATCTCGAGAGCTCTCACCTCAGGAGAGGATCAGTCTTGCCTCAAGTATCGCATCTACGGCACTGTTATTTATAACACTTATTGATAGATTACAGCGGTAAGCAGATTTAAAGAAATATTAGATTGTAGTTCAATGCAGTGTCATTTTTAAAGTTTTAACTTTATATGTCTAATTCAAAAACAGCTCTGATTACAGGAATCACCGGTCAGGATGGTTCCTATCTGGCTGAACTTCTTCTTGAGAAGGGTTACACGGTTCACGGGATCAAACGCAGGGCCAGTCTCTTTAACACCGATCGAATTGATCACCTTTATGAAGATCCGCATGTGGATTCACCCTCAATGATTCTACACTATGGGGATATGACTGATTCGATGAATATCACTCGTATCATTCAAGAGACTCAACCGGACGAGATTTACAACCTGGCCGCCATGAGTCACGTCAAAGTCAGTTTTGAGACCCCGGAATATACAGCAAATGCGGATGGACTGGGCACTCTTCGAATCCTGGAAGCAGTGAGATTGCTGGGAATGGAGAAGAAGACTAAAATCTATCAGGCATCCACTTCTGAATTATATGGATTGGTTCAGGAAGTTCCTCAAAATGAGAATACACCTTTCTATCCAAGATCTCCCTACGGCGTTGCTAAAATGTATGCTTACTGGATTACAGTGAATTATCGAGAAGCCTACGATATATTTGCTTGCAATGGTATTCTTTTTAATCATGAGTCACCAAGACGAGGTGAAACTTTTGTAACTCGAAAAATTACACGTGCTGCATCCCGAATTGCACTGAATCTGCTTGATTGTCTCTTTATTGGGAATATGGATGCCGAGCGTGATTGGGGACATGCAAAAGATTATGTAGAAGCAATGTGGCTGGTTCTTCAACATGATAAACCGGAAGATTTTGTCATAGCCACAGGCGTCAAAACGAAAGTTCGTGACTTCATTAGGCTCTCATTCAAAGAGTTGGGTATTACACTTCGATTTGAAGGTAAAGGCAAGGAAGAAGTAGGTATCATTGAGTCATTTGATGATCAATTGATGCGTACACTTGGACTTTCACCGTCCAAAAAAGTAGGGGATGTAATTGTGAAAGTAGACCCTCGTTATTTTAGACCGACAGAAGTGGAACTTTTAGTGGGGGATGCTACAAAGGCTAAAGAAGTGTTGGGATGGGAGCCCAAACATACAGTAAACAGTCTTATAAAGGATATGGTCCAATCTGATTTGGATCACTTTAAAATAGAGAAGATGATGGCTAAGAATGGCTATTCAATTCGAAAAGAGAGTGATTGATCAGAGCATGTAAGACCCGCCATTTATATGGAATGTGGACCCACTCATATGCTTAACCTCGCCCCTTGCAAGCCAAGTCACTAAATTGGCTACCTCTTTTGGAGAAGTTATCTCATCAAAAGCTGAGTTTTTGGTTAGTCCTTTTTCACCAAACTGATTAATGGCATCTTCTGCCATTTCTGTTTTTATAAAACCCGGTGCAATGGTATAGGCCACAATTCCCTTACGACTAAAGTCGCGAGCAATGCTTTTTGTGAATGCGGCCATTCCACCTTTGGATGCAGCATATGCAGCATATTGCTGAAAATCACCCCGATAGGCCGCACGTGAAGCAATATTGATGATGATTCCTTCTTTATTATTTTGAATACAACCATTGATATACCATTTACTCAAGAGAGAGGATGAGGTTAGATTAACCTGCATCGTTCGATTCCAGACGGATAGCCACTCATCATCACTAAGGTTCATATCTCCACCCAAAAAAATTCCGGCATTATTAACGATTACATTCGGTGGCTCCTCAAGTAAGTACGATTTGAGTGCTTTAGGAATGGATTCTAAATCAGATAGATCAGCTTCAACAATTGAAAAATGCTTATGATTGAGAAGTTTATCCGGCACCACAGACCGGTTTTTTGTCCCTATCACCGAGAATCCTTTTTGTAAGAGCTGACTACAGATCTCCGCCCCAATTCCGCGTGATGATCCCGTCACTAAAGCTTTTCTTATGGCCATTTATGCAGGGTCCAGTATCTGTTCAATTCTAGACAGAATATCTCTTAGATGTATAATTGTCAATCGATCACTGCTTCGATTAATAGCACCACCCACTTGTTGGTTTAGACTTTGCAACTCATCTCTTAGCAGAGTCTTGATATCACTGCCATGAATACTGTCATTGCTACTATTCATTAGATCATTTATATGATTAACATATGTTCGCTGCAAGTTTCTTCGATAAACGTCTATTGAAGCACCGCTGGAGAGCTCACTCCAAATTCCATTTCTTAAATCTAATAATAATTCACTCACTGTATAGGCGTCATTGCCACGGAAAGCCTCATCTTCAATCATACGGAGAAAGCGTGAGCTGTTCATGACTGTCTGAAGCTGTCGACCCTGCAGTGCCTGAATTCGTTCAACAGCTCCTGAATGTTCAATATTGCGTAAGATATTTGCATCCAACAACCATTCCGGAGTTGTAAAGGCGTAGTCGTTCATGAAATTGACAGCTTCTATCTGATAATCACGATCTACCGGCCTGTAAACGTCTCCTTCTTGATCTGATGCAATTCTCTCATAATAGACACCTCCAATGTTGGTGATTACATGATTCACATATCGGTTCCACTGCCCGATCAACTCGCCATATATCTCCTCCAAGTCGTCATATCCGCGCCCTGATCTGGAGGTCCATTCAACCAAATTTGGAGTGACACGTTGAAGGTTCATCATACCATAGGTGGATGCCTGTACCGGATCATCAGAAAGTGCTTCTGTCTGGGCTGACGGATCATATCCTGTCGACTGCCCAAAACGATACATTGGGTCATCAGCTTTATCCAAAATCCATTGATTAAGGGTTGAGATTTCGTCTTCAGGCGTTTCAGCATCCGGAATTACCCGATAGCCCCAATTAATTGAGTAGCGGTCGTAGGGGCCAATTTTTCGTATAAATCTCTCTACACCATCACCGGGTTGTGCGATATAATTTTGTCTCGCATAATCCATGACGGAAGCAGAAACACCGTATTCAGCTGTAAATGTAGGTGAACGGAGAGAATCGACCGGATAGCTGGAATTGGCTTTCATATTGTGAGGCAGACCCAAGGCATGACCTATTTCATGAGCAATCACCTGTCTGATGGCTTCTTGCAGATAATCATCATCCACTTGTATGCTACGAGCTTTAGGGTTGGCCGCACTGGTTTCAAGCATTAATCGATTTCGATAGGAACGAATGTGATTGTGATACCAGATAATATCACTTGCAATAATTTCACCTGTTCGGGGATCCGTGGTACTTGGTCCTACCGCATTACGGGTTGTGTTGGCAATCCACCGTACCATATTGTAACGAATATCTTCAGGTTCAAAGTCGGGATCTTCTTCTTGGGTAGGGGGTAACTTGGCTTGAATCGCATTTTTAAAACCTGCGACTTCAAAAGTTTCATTCCAATCTTCCACACCCTTGATTACACTCTGCCGATACTCGTCAGGAGTACCCGGGTCTACATAGTAAATGATTGGCTTGATGGGTTCCACTAATTCACCTCGTTTATAAGCTTCTATGTCAGATGGCTCAAGTCGCCATCTTCGAATTAACGATCGAGTGGCAGCTTTCTGCTCATCAGATCCGAAATCCAACTGATTGATTGTAAACCATCCAACCCGATAATCATAATGCCGAGGTCTCATCGGTTCTTTGGGTAACAGAATCATTGATTGATTCATAAGAAGTGATAGGGTATTGGTGTTCTGAGCAGAAGGTGGACTCATGACTTCGTAAGTCATGACATGCCTTGCTTCAACATTTTGGGGGAATGTTCGAACAGTATCAATATAACTTCTGGAGGCGTCAAAACGTCGGAATTGATACATATTTCTTAAATAAGTCGGTAAACCGGAAATAGCTTGTACATCACTCTCAAAAAAACTGTTCACTTCAATAACAGTTGATGCACTGTCTGGACCGATAGCTTTCACATCAAATGAAGCAATAATGGGTTCATAGTTGTTCAACGAAACAGATCTTGCAATTGGAAGAGAATCGGGGGCTACACTTGAGTAAGATCTTTGACGGATGTTAATTTTATCTCGCACTTTTTCAAATGTGATCACTTGCTCCGCGGTTTTAGACCCACTACTTACAAACCCGAAAAAATTACTGGGTACAGCTGCTACCCGACTCACCATCAGGAAATCTCTGTTAAGCAAAGAGTCAGGAATTTCGTAATACACTTTGTCATCAACAAAGTGAATATCCAACACTCCTTCAGAAGAGTGCGCTTCATCGGTTATGATTGAGTCATATCCATCGGGTGATTGATTGTTCCCTTGAGATGGGGGAGTAGTAGTTTGTTGTGTAGAAGCACATGAAAGTGTAAAAAGGAGTGCAAAAGTAGTTAAAATCCGTGAGCGCATGAAATTGATTTATTTGAGTTGAAACAAGCTTTAATTCATCCTAAATAAAAGAAAAATATGCGTAAAATGTTTGATTATTGAGAGAGATTTTACTCACTTTGATGTGGCTAAACATCAACCAAATAAGTTGAATTTTTCGACAAATCAACTTCTCAACCACCCATCAAGTTGGGAACCATGTAGCTCAGCTATAATCTGCATATCTACAACAAGACGTTCAAATCTTTCAGGGTCAGGATCAATTTTGGACAGCGCCAGACATAAAAATCCACCTCCATCATCACTAGGTTCACAGATGGGTATGGTATAACCATTTTGAACCAAATGCGTGGCGAGTTTGTACAGATTCTCTTCATTTTCAGAAAAAAACCAAAACTCTACAAAAGCGATCTCTGAACATAGGTAATTAAGCTCCCTGTTGGTATATCTGTGTTTTTTCTTGTTTATAAAATGAGTTCTCTTGAGAAAAGATAAAATTCTGTTCATAAAATTCTCTCCAAATATGTTCATTTTCATTTGTTTGTAAGAACTCAGAAGTGAGGAATCCTTACATTTTTTTTCAAACAAGAATTATAAATTCAGATTGTTTTTAAGTGAAAAGCTGGAGCGGTAGCGACAATCCCGACCCCTCGGGGTGAAAAGTGAAAAGGCAGAAGTGAGGAGTGAGGAGTAAAAGTTGGATGTAGGGAAAATTTTTCAAACTTTTTTTATAGCTGATAGCTGATAGCTGATAGCTGATAGCTGATAGCTGATAGCTGATAGCTGATAGCTGATAGCTGATAGCTGATAGCTGATAGCTGATCCCCTTTTGACGAGACTATTCTAATTTGATTTAAAACTAATCATCTACTCTTAATCGCATCGTGAGTCCCCTTAAAAAATATCTCAACAGTTGATCTCC
>JAGXIS010000108.1 GCA_024635465.1 Bacteroidota bacterium
CCCGGGCGAAGTCACTGTATTTATTGCAGCCATTTCCGGAACATTTTCATCAATCGCTTGAATCATCTCATCTACGTAACTATCCATATATTCAAAAGAGGCTCCTTCAGGAGCTGTGGCTGCTATTCGCATCTGCCCCCGATCCTCCATTGGTGCCAGCTCCTGGGGTATATTTGAATAGAGGAGAACAATCAATCCACTGGAAGCGAGTAGGATCACAAATGCCATCCATCTCACTTTCATGAACGATTCCAGAGATGATCGATACATATTGTTGAGCCACACAAAAAATGGCTCAGTCATCTTATAAAACCGATTCTTTTCAGCTCCTTTGGAGAGTATTTTGGTCGCAAGCATCGGAGTTAACGTTAGCGCTACAAAGGAAGAAATGATAACTGCCCCCGCAATTACTACACCGAACTCTCTGAAAAGCCTACCGGTTGTTCCTCCCAAAAATAAGATTGGCATGAAAACAGAAACCAATGCAAGTGATGTTGCAACCACAGCAAAAAAGATCTCCTTTGAACCCAGGATTCCGGCTTCAATTACCGGCATACCTTTCTCCATCTTTGCATAAATATTTTCAAGTACTACAATGGCATCATCTACCACCAGACCGATCGCCAGAACAATCGCCAGCATAGTCAATACATTTATTGAAAAACCTGCCACATACATAATAAAGAAAGCCCCAATCAGGGCGATCGGTATCACAATAACCGGAATTAACGTAGTCCGCCAATCACGCAGAAACAAAAATATAATTGCAATCACCAGTGCAAGAGCAATAAATACTGTTTGTTGAACCTCACTTACGGATTGATCGATATATTCTGTTGTGTTAAATCCGATGGCAATCGAAATATCTTCAGGCAGATCCCTTTCAATTCTATCGAGCCTGACAAACAGCTCTTCAGCGATGGAGAGCTGATTCGATCCCGGAAGCGGAATCGCAACACCTCCAACCATGGGAACTCCATTTCTCTTCAATACCGTTCGCTGATTTTGTGCGCCTAATTCGGCAAAACCGATATCTCCAAAACGAATTCTTCTTCCATCCTCTTCAAAAATAATCAACTCATTAAACTCCTCCGGTGTGGTAAGACGACCCATTGTTCTAACAGACAGTTCTGTTACCATCCCTTCAATTCTGCCGGAGGGTAATTCCACATTCTCACGGAGCAGTGCTTGTTGGATATCCAATGGTGTCAGCTGATATGCTGCCAATTTTAAAGGATCCATCCAAAGACGCATCGAGTATTGTTGAGAACCCCAGATACGAATTTCACTTACGCCCGGAATTGTCTGAAGCTGTTCTTTAAACACATTTTCAGCGAATGCGGTTAACTCTAACAAATTTCGGCGATCACTATTTACGTTGATAAATACAATAGGTGATGAATCAGCATCCGCTTTGGTAACGGTTGGAGGATCCGCATCCGGCGGTATTCTTCTTTGTGCTCTCGAAACACGATCACGAACATCGTTTGCTGCAGTCTCCAGATCAATTTCTAAATCAAACTCTACAGTTATGGTACTTTGTCCATCCCGGCTCACCGAAGTAAGGGTGCGAATTCCCGCAATCCCATTCACAGACTCTTCCAATGGCTCCGTTATTTGTGACTCGATCACATCTGCATTCGCGCCAATATAGCTTGTACTAACTGTTACAATAGGAGGATCAACAGATGGGTATTCACGGACACCCAGATAAAAAAAAGAGATCACACCAAACAGTATAATCACTATTGACATTACAGAGGCCAGAACCGGCCTTCGGATACTCAAAGAAGATATTCGACTCATATTTCAGAGGTTTTTTTAAGATCAATAATTTCTACTTCCATACCGGGTCGAACCTGGAGTAAGCCGGTTGTCAGTACCACATCACCATGTGATACACCTTCAATAATCTGAACTTTATCACTGGTTCGGATTCCTGTTTGGACAGTAGATTCCTCAACAACTCCATCTCTTACCAAATACACTTTTTGGCCATTCAGAACCGGTATAATTGCAATCGTTGGCACCATGATTGCATCATCAATCTCATCTAAAATCAGCACGATATTGGCAAAAGCACCGGGATATAAAAGTTGTCCTCTATTTTCACTGAGGGCACGTATCTGAAGTGTCCTGGTTTGAGTATCTACTCTGGGTTCTATGGCATATACTTCCCCCACAAATGAGGAATCCACACCCTGGACAGTAAAATTGATCTCGTCATTTAAATTAACTCTGGGTATATATCTTTCCGGAACAGAAAAATCGATTTTCACAGGATCCACTTCTTGCAGAGATGCAATTCTTGTAGTTGGAGTGATATAGGAGCCGTTACTGATATATTTTAGCCCGATCACTCCTGAAAAAGGGGCTCTCACTTCCGTTTTTTCAATTTGAGCATCAATTAAGCGCAGTTCCGCTCTCAAAACATTCACTTCATTCAGGGTTGCATCATAATCGTCCTGACTGATTCCGCCTCTCTCAAGTAAACTTTTCTGTCTTCCCTCTCTCTGTTCTGCAAGATTTAGTCTGAATGTAGCTCTCTGTTTTTCAGCCTGCAGTTCACTGTCATTTATTTTAACCAGCAGATCTCCCGTTTGCACCTCTCGACCCTCATCAAAGTAGATCTCGGTCACGATTCCGGTGGCTTCTGCACTGAGTTCAACCAGTTCATTGGCCTGAACAGTACCGCTGGAATAGATTCTGTCTTCAATCGTTTCATAATCCAGTTCTACAGCTTCAACAGTTAATAGGCCACTGTTTTGTGTCGATGCTGAACTATCTGAATTCGAACTAAAGAGCGGTTTTACTTTTGGATACGCAAGCCCACCCACAATCAAAAGAATGATAAAAATGGTAAGGGTTCTTTTCAGTGCTTTACTCATGAATAAATGGATAAATAAATTTCTTGTTCTAACCCATAATGATAAAGGTTAGTTCTCTAAATATTAATAGTTCAATGTAAAATCTTGTATACAAATGTACATAAAAGAAAATAATCTATTTTTTTGACCGTCTTTTTTTCTCTAACCAAAAAAGAGAACAAAAAAAAGGCGATGAGAACCATCGCCTTAAGAATACTTAAATCATGAAATGGATATTTTTTAAAATTAAATTAACCCCGTCACATCGAGCAACGGAGGAGCGTATGCGACTGAGTGTGTCGAGATGTCTATGCCATGGCAGGGAGTTTTCACTCCGCTCCGTGGGATAAAAGAGGAGCGACTATGCTCCGACAAAAAGCGCCGGAACTCCGCTCGAACTGACGGGGTGTTATTACACTACCTGTGCATCCAGTTGCTTTTTGATATGTGTTTTAGGAACCGCACCGATGATGGTATCAACCACTTCACCATTTTTGAAAATCATTAGTGCTGGAATGCTTCGGATTCCATATTTCACGGACACTTCCGGATTGTGATCCACATTCACTTTTCCAACTTTAACTTTTCCTGCATACTCTCCGGCAATCTCATCAACTACAGGACCGACCATTCTGCATGGGCCACACCACTCTGCCCAAAAATCTACCAATACCGGCGTGTCTGATTTCTCAACTTCATCTTCAAAATTACTGTCGGTAAACTCTACTGTATTACTCATAATATTCTGTTTATTTTTTGTTTTAAATAAAGATCAAAAATTTCACTTCAAGAATCACATATCATTTAGCTATCAATCTTATTGCATTTAACTATTATATGGGTCTTTTAATTCAAGATAGCTATTTCATGCAACTTTCTCTTTGTCTCTGCTTAAAATAACTGCCTCATGTCCAACGATTTCTCTCAATCCCTTTAAGAGTTCATTGCTGGGTTCCACAACAAATTTCCTGACATTCATCCGAATTGGTTTTTTGGCGTGCTGTGAATGCACCTGAAATTTTACCATTGTCTCTCCTTTGTGAATACTCATCAGTGTTGCCATTTGATTCAGGTCCTCTTTAGTTAGACTCTCAGTACTCAATTTTAGAATCAGAAGCAGTTGAGCCTGAAACTTCTCCCTCAAATTTTGAACTCTTTCCATGCTGTTTGCGATAATCTTAGGTGGCTCATCTCTTTTTGAAATGGTTCCTTCCAGTAAAATAATAGTATCCGGTGCGATCAATCCCTGATGCCGATCATATACATCACTAAAAACCAGTACTTCAACGGTACCCCGCAGATCTTCAATCTGTATAAATGCCATGGGCCGACCTTTTTTATCTGAAATTCTTCTTACAGCAGTGATAATTCCAATGACTCTTACCGACTCCCGGTCATTCAATCCCGAAAGTCTTTCTTCCGCCAACGTGTGACTGGCAAACAGTCTGGTATCCTCTTTATAGCGATCCAGTGGATGTCCGCTCAAATAGAAACCAATGAGCTCTCTCTCTTTATTGAGACGTTCTATATTGGTCCACGGTGGGCAATCTCTTAATTTAGGTTCACTCACTATACCGCCACCACCGGCACTATCCCCAAAAAGACTCACTTGATTCAGCCTGTCATCTTCCTGTTTTCGGGATGCATAGCTTAAGATATCTTCCAGGCTGGCCAGAAGTTGCGCTCTATTTTGATGTAACAGCTCAAAGGCGCCGGCTTGTGCTAAACTTTCGATCGTTTTTTTATTGCAAACCCGTGTATCGATACGAGCAGAAAAATCGAATATATTCCGAAAAGGACCATTTTCCTGTCTCTCCAGAACAATCTGATCAATCGCTGCAGAACCTACCCCTTTAATGGCTGACAATCCGTATTGAACACGACCCTCTTTTGCAACAAACTTCCCTTCGGCGCTATTGATATTTGGCGGATCCACTTCTATACCGACTCTCTGACACTCCTCAATAAAAAAGCTCACTTTTTTAATGTCACTCATATTGTGACTTAATACTGCAGCCATATACTCTGCCGTATAGTTGGCTTTAAAATACATGGTCTGATAGGCCACAACGGAATAGGCTGCAGAGTGCGATTTATTAAATCCGTATCCGGCAAACATCGCCATTTTATCGAAAACCTCTTTGGCGGTTTTCTCATCATATCCTTTTTGAACGGCCTGTTTTACAAATTTTTCTTCCTCAGGCGGTAGAAGCTCGGGCTGCTTTTTACCCATGATACGCCGTAAAACATCGGCTTCACCGAGTGTATAACCACCCATTTTTTGAGCCACGATCATGATCTGCTCCTGATAGATCATAATGCCATATGTGGGTTCAAGTGTCTCCTTCAGATCCTCATGATCATAGGTAACCTCTTCTTCCCCGTGCTTTCGCTTGATGTAATCAGGGATAAACTGCATCGGACCGGGGCGATAGAGTGCGTTCATAGCAATCAAATCGTTGATATCGGTTGGTTTAAGCTGTTTTAAATACTTTCTCATACCGTCCGACTCAAACTGAAAAATCCCAACCGTGGCCGCCTTTTGAAACATCTCGAAGGTTTTCTCATCGTTCAAAGGTATATCATCCAAATTATACTCTTTGCCGTAATTTTCTTTCACATATTCGATCACAGTTTTTAAAATGGAGAGCGTTTTCAGGCCCAAAAAATCCATCTTCAGCATCCCTGCATTTTCGATCACTTTTCCGTCAAACTGTGTGACGTAGAGCTCTTCATCTTTCGCCGTACAAATCGGAATAAAGTTGGTCAATTTATCCGGGGCGATAATGACTCCTGCAGCATGGATTCCCGTATTCCGAACGGATCCCTCAAGAGTTTCCGCCATCTTCAGCGTGCGCCCCTCCAATGTATCAGACTCTTTAATTTCGCGAAGTTCCTTCACATCCTTAAATGCATCTTCGAGAGAAATGCCGACTGTATCCGGAACAAGTTTAGCGATTCTGTCTGCATCCGGCAGCGGCAGGTCTAATACTCTGGCCACATCCCTAACCGACGATCGTGCCGCCATTGTTCCAAATGTTATGATATGAGCAACCTGATCCTTTCCATATTTATCTACGACATAGTCGATTACTCGTTGGCGACCATCATCATCAAAATCGATATCAATATCCGGCATCGATACCCTTTCAGGGTTTAAAAAGCGCTCAAAAAGAAGATCATACTGCAATGGATCGATATTAGTGATACCGGTGCAGAATGCGACCACAGAACCGGCAGCAGATCCCCTTCCGGGCCCTACATAAACACCCATTTCTCTGGCTGCAGCAATAAAATCCTGAACAATCAAAAAGTAGCCCGCAAAACCCATCGATTTAATAATGGAGAGTTCATGATCGATGCGTTCAGATACCTCATTTGTGAAATCTTTGTATTTGACAGTGGCTCCCTCTAAGGTAAGATGACGCAGATAATCATCCTCGGTATCAAACTCATCCGGAAGCGTAAAATTGGGAAGAATCACATCTGTTGACAGGTCGATAGGTTCAATCTTATCTGCAAGCTCCACTGTATTGGATATCGCTTCCGGGATATCGGCGAAGAGTGCTTTCATCTCCTCCTGTTTTTTGAAATAGAACTCATCATTTGGAAAACCAAACCGTCGCTCCCGCCCTTTTCCAATGGGGGTGGATATCAGTTCGTTATTGTCGATACACAGCAGGGCATCATGAGCTTTGGCATCCTCTTTATTGAGATAGAATGTGTTATTGGTGGCAATCACCTTGATTTCAAACTTTTTCGCCATCTTCAGAAGAACACTGTTTACACGTTCCTCCTCCTCTAAACCATGACGCATCAGTTCGATATAGAGATCCTCACCAAAGAGATTTTGCCACCACTTGAGGGCCTCTTCTGCTTCGGCTTCTCCTTTGTTTAAAATCAGATAGGGTACTTCACCCAAAATACCCCCGGTTGTTGCGATGAGCCCTTCCCGATATTTCTCAACCAACTCCCGGTCGATGCGTGGAAATTTGTAGTAGTATCCTTCAACGAAACCCAGAGAGCACATCTCTGCCAGATTCCGATATCCTTCCATATTTTTTGCGAGGAAAACATGCTGATACCGTTGATCCTTATGATCCCGCGTGAAACGTTTCATGTGCCGATCTTCCACAAAATAGGCTTCAAGTCCGAGAATCGGTTTAATTCCCATACTGTTAGCTGCATTCATGAAATGAAATGTGCCAAACATATTTCCCAAATCGGTAAGAGCGACGGCTGTCATTCCATCTTCTTTTGCTTTTTTCACCAGTTCCTTCACCCCGGAAGCTGCCTGTAGTACGGAGTACTTAGAGTGATTATGCAGGTGAATAAACGGTGAGTCCACTTTGTTACCGGCACTCTCCAACGGCAGATCAATTTTTTCGGTTTTCTCCTCCTCTTCACCGGTCACACCTCTTTTACGAAGATCCTCCACTTTTGGCATGTATTGAGAAGGATCAATCAGTGAAGATGCATTTTTAGCGATTGCTCCGGGTTCGATTGGAAGCTGCGGTTTGATGATACCGATTCGCACCAGTTCCAGAAATGCACGGGCTGTTGCGTCCACATCAGCAGCCGCATTATGAGCCTCTGCAAAACCGATTTCAAAAAGTTTGTCGTGTAGTTCAGCAAGAGTAGGCCACTTATACCTTCCCCGTCCGCCCGGCAGTGCGCAATATTCTGTGGATTCATCTTTTGTGTCGATGGCAACTTTACTACTTAGCGGGTTCTTCCGCTCCATCCGCAGATATTCAGATCCCATAATACTGAGATCAAAATCCAGATTGTGTCCGACCACAAACGTAGCTTTCTCCAGATCTTTGTTGAAAGCATCCATCACTTCACTAAGCGGTACTCCCTCCTTATTCGCCCTTTCTGTAGAGATACCGTGCACTTTTTCGGAGTTAAACGGGATGGTAAATCCATCCGGTTTAACAATAAAATCTCCACTGGAAATCTTTAAACCCGTTTCATCATGTACTTGCCAAGCCAGTTGAACACAGCGCGGCCAGTTGTCAAAATCTGAGAGAGGTGCCGAGTAGTTTCGTGGCAGGCCGGTGGTTTCTGTGTCAAAAATAAGGTACATGAAGTGCGTCTGAATTTAAGAAATTGATCTTCTGATGGCTATGGGGCAAACGGTCTTTGAACCCTGATGGGAATATAGTAATGTATGGTCAAAGACTGAATTGAAAAAGTGAAAAGTATAGAAGTGATTTGAGAGTGAAAAGGGAAAAGTTAAAAGTGAAAAGGGTTTTAATAAATAATTATCTTGGTAACAAAAACTTTTCACTTCTCTACTTTTCACTTCTACACTAGTAACTTCCGGGAAGTCCACACTTGCTACACAGCCCCCTGATATACGCACTCCAGCTTTGATACACGATATCCCTTGAGGTAAAAAAATTATCGTTGTGGCCTCCTCTGAGGTCTACAAACATTTTGGGTTGACCGATCATCTCATAGAGTGCCCGACCCTGTTGGTAGCTTACAATTTCATCCTCCGGGCTATGCATGATCATGATCGGTAATCC
>JAGXIS010000109.1 GCA_024635465.1 Bacteroidota bacterium
GTATTTACCAAAACGATCCGACAACGTGCCAGAAGGTACACCAGACTTTTTGGTGACCAGTTGATAAAAGAAGGGTATAAAGGTTATTTTGAACTTGACTTTTTAATTGACCAAGATACGAATCAAATCTATCTAGGTGAATTGAATCCACGAATCACGGGAGCCAGCTCAATTACCAATCACGCTGTTTTTGCATTGGCAGATGCTCCTTTGTTTCTTTTTCATCTCCTGGAATGGATGGATACTCCCTACGAACTGAGCGTAAAATCGATTAATGAACGGTGGGCACGGCCGGAAAATATTGATGATTGGAGTCAGCTTGTGATTAAACACACTGAAGATACAGTTGAATATGTTACTGAAGCACCTTCATCAGGGATCTGGAAAAAACAGAAAGACGGCACAATCAAATTTGACCGTATGGACACTCACCGCCGCGCTGTTGAAAAAGATAATGAGGCGTTCTTTCTTAGAATTACAGGCAAAGGAGATTATCTTTATGAAGGAGCTGATGTGGGTATCCTTGTGATGAGAGGTCGCCTAATGACAGATGATTTCAAACTCACCAAGCGGGCTAAGGAATGGATCACAGCTATACAGGATCAATATAAAACCACGGAACCGGCGAGTACAGAATCTGAAAAGGAGAAAATCGCTGAGATTGCCGGGTTTAAAATGATGTAGTATTTGTAATCTTCCCGGGGTTTTATGAAAGTAGGTATCCATCAATAGTACGTAGATTACGACCATATTTTACAGCAGCAATATGATTATAAAAATCAAATGTATCGATGAAGATAAACCGGGTAAAAAATGGTCCACTGTTTTTAACAGGACTTGGCCCTACTACCGTACCTGGTATTTACAGGAGGGATTTACCAATCGGCCGGGATACCTGAGCTGCAAAGAGGCTTTGGAGGAACATATGCCTGAGTTGGTTACTCTTTATGAGCAGTTGTGTGAGATTGCAGGTGGAGGCGATGTAACATCTCGATATCTATCTATGTGGAATCCACCTGCATTTATGAGTGGCTGCACTCAAGTAGCCTGGACCAAAAGCAAGCCCGCACTTATCCGAAATTACGACTACAACCCGAAATGGTTTGAAGGTGTGATGCTGAAAAGCAAGTGGCTTAAGCCGGTGATGGGTGTCAGTGATTGTAATTGGGGACTGCTTGATGGAATGAATGCAAGCGGACTTTGTGCTTCACTGAATTTTGGTGGACGCAATGTGTTCGGTGAGGGTTTTGGCATACCCCTTGTAATTCGTTACCTGCTTGAAACCTGTGATAACGTAGAAGAAGCAGTAAAAGCATTAGAGAGATTACCTGTTCATATGGCTTATAATGTAATGCTGATGGATCGGAACGGCGAGTATGCAACCCTGTTTATGGGCCCCGACCGTAAACCGGGGTTGATCAAAAAAAAGGCCTGCACCAATCATCAGGAAGATATCGAGTGGCCGGAATACGCAAGACAAACTCAAACTATTGAACGTGAAAAGGCAGCGGAAGAGTATTTAAATGATGAAAAAATGAATCTGGATTCCATTTTTAGAAAATTCTTATTGCCGCCATTGCACCAGTTTGATGTAAAAAAATCGTTCGGCACGTTATATAGTGCAGCTTGGTTTCCTGAAACGGGTGAGGCAAAGCTGTTTTGGAAAGGAAAAGAATTAAATCAATCTTTTGAAGAGTTTAAAGAACAAAAGCTGACTGTTCATTTAACCAAACAAGCTGAATCATTAATCTATTGATTATACGGCATTTATACTCGGAATCATGAACCTGAAACCAACGAATAAATGGGATCAACGGTTGATGTTCAACAGTAACAGGAAATCCCGATGAATCCGCTGTTAAAATATTATCTCAATCTTACGAATACCTTAAATTGAAATTCAAGGTAAAATAAATTAAAACAATCATTTAATACGATTTATATCCTATGGAATTTAAAAGTATCAATCCCTACAACGGCAAAGAAGTAGCTACTTACAAAGAGCACACTGAAAAGGAAGTAAATGCAATACTTGAGAAATCAAAGGTGGCATTTGAATCCTGGAGAGAAGTACCGATTAAAGAGCGATGCAAGCTACTGGTAAATGCCGGGGGTGTACTCAGAAACAATGTGGATAAATATGCTGAAACCATGACCCTTGAAATGGGCAAGCCAATCAGTGAGGCTAAAGGAGAAATTGAGAAGTGTGCCTGGGTATGCGATTTTTATGCTGAAAATGCAGAACGCTTTCTCGCTGATGAGATTATTGAAACAGATGCGTCGGAGAGTTTTGTAAGTCACGATCCAATTGGTACTGTCCTGGCTATTATGCCGTGGAATTTCCCTTTCTGGCAGGTATTCCGTTTTGTGGCTCCCACTCTCGCTGCAGGGAATACAGGTCTACTGAAACATGCCTCCAATGTGTTTGGATGCGCCACACATATTGAAGAACTTCTTCTTGAAGCCGGTTTCCCGGATGGCGTTTTTCAAAACCTGTTTATCCATCACGATAAAACAGAAGACATTATTTCAAACGATATCGTAAAAGCGGTAACTCTCACCGGTAGTGAACGGGCAGGTAAATCGGTTGGTGAACTGGCCGGAAAATACCTGAAGAAATCCGTATTGGAGTTAGGCGGCAACAATGCATTTATTGTGTTGGAAGATGCCGACATCGATCAGGCTGTAAAAACGGGCATTACAGCCCGCATGATGAACAGCGGACAAAGCTGCATCGCTGCAAAAAGATTCATCCTGGTTGGAGATGCATATGACAAATTTCTACCTGCATTTGTTAATGGTGTGAAGGCAATCAAGAAAGGAGATCCGACGGATGTGTCTACCGAAATAGGCCCTCTTGCACGTAAAGATCTTGCGGACGAACTCCATAAACAATTGGAGAAATCTGTGGAGCAAGGAGCAAATATTGAAATTGGTGGAAAACAGGACAACGCCTTTCATGAGCCTACGGTCCTGACCGGAGTAAAGCCGGGAATGCCCGCATTTGATGAGGAGACGTTTGGACCGCTAGCTGCTATTATCCGTGCAAAGGATGTAGAGGAAGCTTTTGCATTAGCAGCAAATTCTGAATACGGTCTGGGAGTATCACTCTTTACATCAGATATCGAAAACGCACGTCGTTATATCAGTAAAGCACCTGATGGAGCCTTTTTTATAAACGAACTGGTAAAATCTGATCCCAGACTCCCATTTGGAGGTACAGGAAAATCCGGGTATGGACGTGAACTATCTCGCGAAGGTATTCACGAGTTTGTGAATAAAAAAACAGTGTATATAAAGAGATAATCGCAGGTATTAGTCATTTGGAGACCGAACAGAATGATTCCAAATTTCGGATTTATTCCTCCAGTATATTAGAATCGTGGGTTTACAATATTACTATAAATGGATCCGAAGGTGTAAGAGATCCCAAATGAAAATCGAAGTTCATATGTTGTAGCTTGTTGTCTTTCACCTAATAATCGTTCAGTATCGGTTATATCCTCAGCCGGAAGAGAAATCTGATCATTTATAATTCGGTAATTTCCATATAGATTGACAAATAGCCCTCGTGTAATTCGAATACTTAGAGATGGATCAAATTCAAGACTGTTCAAAGACAGGTCATGAAGATAACTGGTAGCAGATATTCCCACATCAATCCTACCCCAGGGTTGATCAAATCTCAACTCTTGCGAAAGTACCTGCTGTAATAAAAATTCAGAATCTTTGAGATATACCGTGGTTCTGTCATAGTTTCTGTATTTTGGAGTAATCCTGTACTGAAATACCCATCTCCTTTCCTGAAATTCAGGATAGTCAAATACACTGTACTCGATTGCAGGGGATGCTTCCAAATTGATAAGGATATTTTGAGTTTTGGAAGCATTAGCTCTTGTAAAGAGACCAATTGAAATGTGATCTCTCAAGCTATATCCAATAAAACTGTTGGCATACCAAGAGTCACGATTAACTTTTCTAGTGCCTGATGATAAATCAATTTTAGTTCGATCTACTTCATACTCCATTCTTATGTCGTACTTCCATTTTTCTGTAATACGTTCAGCATTAAAACCACTTTCAATTTCATAATTGAA
Source organism: Bacteroidota bacterium (assembly GCA_024635465.1). GTDB lineage: Bacteria > Bacteroidota > Rhodothermia > Balneolales > Balneolaceae > Rhodohalobacter. The sequence continues at coordinate 4,098 of JAGXIS010000109.1, forward strand.
TTCGGTGTCTTCCATATCAAATGAGGTCTGTAAATCAGCTTCAAAGATCCATTGATTCCATGGATCATCAGGAACTTCTGTGATGGAATCGTCGACAATCGTGTTTCGCACTATATCAATACTCTCCATGGCTACTGTTCCGGTTATGAACGGGATGAGGCCGATTCTAATATTTCTTACCAGCTCTGCGCGTTCTTCATCTGATGTAGCCGTGTTAGGACTTTCGAATACCAAAGTATCTCTCCTTGTTGAAAATGGAGATATCCCACGAAAATCAAGAATGAACTGACTTCCACTTCCTGTCGAGGCATCGGTAATTCGGAGGTAAATATCTGCATCAGCCTGATCCCGGACATAATTGACAAAATCAACATTTGTGCGAATATAACTAACAGGGCATCGATTGCAATCCACATATACATTAGGGATTCTTGACTGTTGTGTATTTTGTGCTAACGACGTAAGAGGTAAGAATATAGCTGTTAAAAGTATGCTGACCAGTACGTAGTTTTTCATATAAAAAATGTATTTAATTCTAAATAGATGAGTTAGGAATTAACTGGACTTAATTCTACGCATGAATCTTGATGATTGTCGCAATATTAACAGAGTTTAATAGTCTTTAAAACAATTTAACATCAGACATAGTTCAAATAGAAGTCTTTAGCATCTTCTAAATACCTTATTACATAAAAGCACATGGAATTTATGCCAGGAAAGCTATTTTGCTGACATTCCATATGTATTATCCTTGATGGGGTTGACAAGATTCAACTGCCTAAGCGATTATCGGCCCACCTAACTGCCTCAATTACAGGTTGATTCACATTAACCCGATTTTTTGGAACTGCATCCATTGATGAAAATTTTTTTAATTTAGGTGTGTAAATATTACTTCCTCTTGGATCATCCTCAGATAACAAACAATTGATGTGATTAGATTTATATCATTATCTGACTATGTGCCTCAATTAAAAACCACTCTCAAGCCACCCAAAGCCTGTTATTAATAAAATGCAAGGAAAATAATGCCAAAAAAAACTGTATTGGCATTATTATTGTTAATACTAACTAGAGAGACTTTATAATCAATACTAAATCATCAATCATAGTTATAGTTCTTATCCATCTAGCATAATCCATCAATAAAATGAAAGCCAGGTGGCAGATCTTTTTTTATTGAAGCTTTCAATAGCTTCAAATTTTATTAGGAATCCAACTGAAAAGGAACATATTCGTTGGCAATTAAGAGAGACTTTTACAATGATAAAACAATTATCTAAAGCATATCTATATAGAGCAATTAGTCTAGCACTGTTAATATTGTTCATAACACCTATTCATTCTTGTTCTAATATTGAGAATGTAGAACCAGTTTATGTAATGGTAGAAGAACCCATTAAAATCGATTTTGAGGAGATTCAAAATAGAGGCACCATTCGGATGATTACCCGATATAGTCCCACATCCTATTTTTTACTGGAAGGAATGGATCGTGGATTCGAATATGAATTAGTGTCTCGATTTGCCAAAGAAAACGATTTAAAAGTAGAAGTCGTTTTAATCGGTTTGCATGAAGACCCATTAAATTATCTGGAAAACGGACAAGGAGATTTGATAGCAGATCATTTAGCGATTAACAAAGATCAAATGGATCAGGTGATATTTTCTACACCCTATAATTTTATAAATCAGGTTTATGATATCAACAAAGCCGAGATTACAAATGTATCGGAGTTCAATTTCTCAATTGATGATTGGGTGTTAAATGAAACTCATCAATTCAAAGCTGAAACTCTCAATATTGGTGGTGTATTATCTGGGAAAACGATTGCAAAACCTACCGGTATTGCCTGGGCGACTCGTAAGAATGCACCGGTACTTAAGCAAAAAATGGATGACTTTATTGGGAAACATATTCAGGTTCACGAGCAAGATGGACACATTCGCCGGTCGGCATATTTAAATAATTTACGTAATCGATATTTTGATAGAGACCGATTAGAGAGCCGATATCAGGATCGTGCCTATGATGTAATTTATTCGGGAAATTTGTCACCTTATGATGAAATGGTAAAATCAATTGCAGCTGAAGCGGGTGTGGACTGGAAGCTGGTTCTTGCGGTTATGGCACAAGAATCGGCATTTGACCCTCATGCCGAAAGTATAGCCGGAGCACTCGGATTGATGCAGATAATTCCCCGATTTTCAAAAGTAACAGATAAAACTGAACTGTATGATCCTGAGATAAATATACGTGAAGGTGTACGGTATTTAAAAAAACATTTATTACGTGAAGCACATCTCGATTCTTTAAATCGTCATTCTATGGCTTTAGCAGCATATAATGTGGGTATGGGTAACCTTGCCGACGCGAGGGAACTGGCTATTATGTTGGGAAAAGATCCTGATGACTGGCCAAATATTGCTGATGCACTGCTTAAACTGATGCATCCGGAATATTATCAGCATGCACGCTACGGATACAAAAAAGGCACAGAGACTATTAATTATGTAGAAGATGTATTAAATCGGTACAGTCGCTATCAGGCTGTTTATAAATTTGCTTCTCTTTTTGATGAGAGAAATAATCAAGAGATGCTTGCACAGAGATTGTAATAATTAATGAACTTTTTTTTCAAATGTCAATAAAACCCGAAAGGATAACCCTTCTAATCATCTGTCGTGTCGTTTTGGGCATGCTTGCGTTAGCGCTGGTTATAGGTACCTTAATTCCTTTAATCCATAGCAACGAGTGGTGGATTCGAATTTTCGATTTTCCACGTATTCAGATCTCAGCTTTGATTGGTTTGACGCTGGCATGCTATGCGGGGTTTCATTTTTTCAAACGATTGCATGCTATAGAATACGTGCTTATTGTGGTGGTTGGACTTTCACTGGTTTGGCAACTTATCCGCATCGCACCCTACACAGTATTATATCCCAAGCAAATGTCCGAAAGTCATGCTGAAGACGATTCCAACCGCATAACACTTTTGATCTTCAACGTTCTCTATAATAATCATGATGTTGCAGCACTGCGCGAACTCATACATGACAACAATCCCGACATAATCCTGCTAAGCGAGCCAACTCAGTGGTGGCTTGAAGAACTCGACGGTCTCGAAGATGACTATCCATATACATTAATACAGCCACAAGAGAATCATTATGGAATGCTACTATATTCTAGATTTGAACTGGTGAATCCAGAGATTCGATTTTTAATTGAACCAAAAATTCCTTCATTTCGCACTAAGTTTCAGCTCCCTTCAGGAACTTTTGTGACCCTATATGGCGTACATCCTCGCCCACCGGGGATCAAACGTCTTGAAGATGAGAATGTAGAAGGAATTAGCGATGAAGACGATGATGAAGAGCAAGAAGACAGAGATCGGGTAGATTCTGATGTGCGTGATGCTGAGTTGTTGCTTGTTGCCAAAGAGGTGAGTGAACTTGGGGATGTTCCTGTCATCGTTGCAGGCGATTTCAACGACGTGGCATGGTCACACACAACACATCTTTTTCAGCGTACCGGTGGATTGCTCGACCCACGGATAGGGCGTGGCTTTTTCAGCACCTTTGACACCGGAAAAATTTTTATGCGCTATCCTCTGGATCACGTATTTGCAACTGAGCATTTCTTTCTCGTTGAACTTCTCCGCCTTCCAAACATCGGGTCCGACCACTATCCTGTACTTGTAACCCTCGACTATAATCCCAACGTTTCCAGAGGAAACAAAGAACCCCAACCGGATGCCGGTGATGAACAAGAAGCTGCTGAGGCTATCGAAGAAGGAAAGTCTAGCAATTAATATGGCTATGATCTATATCCTGTCCTTGATCTGATCATCAAAACATTGAGATCGAAAATGGTTATTGTCTCCAATAAATTGTAGCCAAAACACTTCCGATTATTTTTTGACCTAAATCGAATAAATATTGGTTCGTGATTTAAATTGTCATTTGATCATTATAGACGTAAAATTTACATTCCTTATCATTAGAAATGAGGTTTACCAGAAATCAATTTTTTTATGTGATATGATTAAGACGTTAAAGTTCCTAACAGCTGCTATATTACTCTGTTCCAGCATTTTCTTAACATCAATATCAGCTCAAGAGCTAGATTTTAGCAACATACCGGCTGAAGTCAATTTTTCCGAGAAATTACGATTATGGGACGGTTTTGGAGTGAACTATGTAGAAACATCACAAACCTTTGACTACGATGAGTGGCCACAAGATTATGGAGGATTCTCTTTTCTGGATCCTGAATCCAGGGATGAAATCATAGAACTGATTTTTGGTGATGACGGACTTCAACCTGACCTTGTTAAGATGTTTCTGGATCCGTTACACTTGAAAGAAGAAGGCGGAACTTTTGATCACGAAACTACCACTGCAAACATGAGGTATTTTGTAAAAAAGGGAAATGAGATGTCTCAGGCACGAGGACAAAACCTTTCAATTGTAACCACTCTCTATGGCCCACCCGGCTTTATGACTCTTCAACGTAATATCAGGGGCAGAGATCTTGATCCGGATTACAGAGATCAATTGGCAGATTATATGGTGAATTGGGTTCAATTTTTGGATGAACATGAAAATTTACCAGTCAAATATATCTCCCTGCACAATGAAGGCGAGAGCTGGCTAAGATGGCCTTTGGATGGAGATTTGGCAGATATTGACGCCACAGGACACGATTATAATATGTTCTGGAGTCCTGAATTGATGAGCGATATGATTATTCGTACCCGAAATGCTTTGGATCAAAAAGGACTGAACCACGTAGGTGTCACCCCGGGTGAAACTACAAACTGGTATCGTTTTGGCGCTTGGGGTTATGGAACAGAGCTTTCAAGAAATCGGGAAGCACTCGAAGCGATGAGTATAATAACATCTCACGGTTTTTATGTTGGAGATATTGAAGCCCGCAGATGGTTCGGCCCACACAGTAATCGCGGAACCGAGGAACTGCGATCCATTACACCCGGACTCCATGCCTGGTGCACATCCACAGCCTGGGATGTGAAAAACGATGAATTAATCGTTGACAACAGGGTCCGGAGAAGATATATCGTCAATGCACATTTTGCCCTCGAAGTTCATGGCAACATTTATGAAGCAAAAGTTAATGGCTTAATCCCATGGGCATTCATTCAGACCGCATCTCAATGGATCAGACCTGACCCTAACCCGGGTTCCGCTATTCGCGTTTATGATGATGGTACATGGGAAATTAGAAAAGGATATTACTACTACAAACAACTTACCCGAGCAGGAAGACAGGGAATGCATGTAGTTAATACCAGTTCGATGGATTCTCAAATAAATGTTATCGGATTCAGTGGTGAAGGCACTAAACACCCAGACTCATTTGTCCTGGCAAACACCGGTAGAGAAAATATGACTGTGAAATTCCGGGTTATCGACTCCAATCACGAGCAATTTCAGGCGTATAGAACCAGTGGCGAGGATATTTATGAATATACTGAAACTGCTCTCTATCTGGATGATGATGACAATGACAACTATAGAGATATGGGTACCTTTACTCTGGATGGAGAATATCTGATTTATAATGCACCGGCCAACTCCGTTACAACCTTTTCCGGACTTTAAACAGCCAACTACACCTATACATTTTCATTTTTAAAAATACCTTACTTCTTTCTTATCTACAATTTCTGAGTATTCAGTTTGGAAACAGTGAATATACAGTTTGCATGAAGAGTTGAATAATTTTTTACAACAATTTTGAGACAATTTTTTGATTTTAACATCACTTTTGATCTATTTGTATTACATAAAACCCAATAAAATTAATCTTCAACACAATGAAACTGCTAACCTCTTTAATTTTTACACTTATTTTTGCAGGATGGGCATTAACATCTGAAACAGAAATTCCAATTACTGAAAAAATCCAAAATCAATCCGATGTGATCGTCTCACTTGATGAGTGGAATGTCCCTTTCGATGATTCGCGCTCCAGAGATCCATTTGTTGCACCGGACGGTACTGTGTTTTTCGCCGGTCAACGTGCTGACTATGTGGGTTTTTTCAATCCTGAAACCGAAGAGTTCGGATACCATCCACTTGAAGATGGAGCCGGACCGCACACAGTTGTAGTTGCCGATGACGGAACGGTGTGGTATACCGGAAACCGAGCAAGACATATCGGTAAAATGAATCCTGAAACAGGAGAAATCACCAAATACATGATGGATGATGAACATGCTAGAGATCCACATACGTTTGCATTCGACAAAGACGGAAATCTTTGGTTTACCGCTCAGGGTGGCAATGGAGTAGGGCACTTTAATGTTGAAACCGGAGAGTCCAGAATTTTACCTGTACCTACCGAGCGTGCACGTCCCTATGGAATTCGAATGGCCCCGGATAATGAACGCCCATGGATTGCACTTTTTGGTACAAATAAAATAGCCACTGTTGATCCTGAAACCATGGAATTGGTCGAAATAGAGCTTCCAAGAGAAGACATTCGCCCCCGAAGGCTGGATGTCACCAGTGACGGGAGAGTCTGGTGGGGGGATTACGCATCCGGTTATGTCGGAGTTTATGATCCTGCTGATGGATCCTTCAATGAGTGGGAAATGCCCGATGGTGATGCGTCAAGGCCATATGCTGTCCTTAAAGATGACAAAGATCGTATCTGGCTCTCTGCCAGTGGACTCGAGCCAAACAAAATGATCGCATTTGATACTAACAGTGAAGAGTTTGTCGCATCTATTGAAATTCCAAGTGCAAATGGTTCCATCCGACACATCGATTATGACGTGCGAACGAGGTCACTCTGGTTCGGTACTGATACCGGACATATCGGGCGACTCGTCATTAATTGATTCCTAATATCTTAATAAAGGATGTTATTATAGCCACTGAACGAATTTTAACAATTCAGTGGCTTTATATTGTTTTGTAGTAATATCAACAGGAGATCCAGAATATTCCATGAATTCTCTAATCAAACTTTCAATGATTATCATCACTCCATTTTTGTTCGGTTTGATTTTATCTGAAAAACGTGATGCGGATAATCAACTTTTATACCATTCAGCCGTGTATGAAGCGAACCCGGAATATTTAGATGGTCCGTTAACAGGTGGGTTTGGAGAGTTAACATGCCACTCCTGTCACTTTGATTACGATCTGAATATGACGGATCGTGGTAGTCTTACAGTGGATGGTTTAAATGAGTTCTATACTCCGGATCATACCTATGAACTCAAAGTCACTATACAAAGTGAACAACTTGAAAAAGGTGGATTTCAGATGACTTCCCGGTTTGAAGACGGATCACAGGCCGGCTCATTCAATTGGGATGGTGACCGGCTGATGCTTACACCATCCATTGACAGTGAAGTTCAATACATTCAACATTCTCAAAATGGTACTTCTGTAACTAATCCCCGCACAGTAGAGTGGACATTTAACTGGATCGCTCCTAAGTCTGATGAGCCCGTCCGGTTCAACATAGCGGCAAATGCAGGCAATGATGATGACTCTGCATTTGGTGATTGGATTTATACAAAGGAGTTTCAACTCTTTCCAGAGAATTAATAAGTTTACTTTAGGGACACAGCTTCGGCTTTCAAAACTTTGGTAGTGTAGATACCCTTAAAATAAATCCCGAAATCTCACTCCCAGTGAGATATAAAAGTTAGTCGAGCTCACCTCCTCAAGTTGGTAGAGCTGGATCTGATATCCCGTACTGAGTCGTACACTTCGTAGCTGAAATTCTGCACTTAGGCCTGCAAAAGGATTGGAATAGGTAACTTCTTTTTTTCTAAATGGGAGGGTAATAATCGAGTAATCCTGAGCAAACGGATCAACCGGATGATACTGCATCGTCTCCTCCACATTCAGTTTCATTCTCGATATTCCAACATGTACAGCAGCCCGAACCCCAACAACAATTGGCACAGAATAGGCTGCTGAGATTGCCAGTGCATGACCACTATAACGGTTCACCTCATTTAATATGATTCTCTCCGACTCAAAATTTAAAACGGATGAACTGGGAAAATTTCGCTGATCAGGAATAGTCGAGTAAGTAAACTCAAGAGCGAATTGATCTAAAAATATTACTGCCGGGGTGATATCAATCGTAAATAGAAATTGATCATCAAAACCCTTTTTACTCAAAATTAAGTTGTTTTCCAGAAAGGAGCGATTCATACTACGATTATTGTAGGATATCTCAAGAGAAAAATCCGTTTCAAATCGCTCATACAATTCACGAAATCGTGATACCGGAGCCTCTTGTGATTGAATATCCATACTTTTCAATGGGAAATCCATACTCATAGAGTCAGCTTGTACCCTCTCCATATGCACTTTGTTACTGCTTTCTAGTCCACTTACATCCTCTGTATCCTGTCCCGATTCCGCAAAACCGTTATATACAGAACAGAGCATCATCATAGCTATCAGTAATATTCGATAAACCGCTCTTCCAGCCATTGCCTGTTTTTAATTCTGCTTATCCAGTTTCTGTTACCGTCAGCCGCTAGTGGTATGTATCGATCTTCACTAAGGATTTGTCGTATCGGCAACTCCTCTACCTCTGTCACCCTCGTCAGAAAACCATCTATATTATATCCATACTCTGTTGTGCGAATCCTTTCTTCACTTCTGTAAAATTTTCTACGATCTCTTATTACATTCGTTCTTACATCTTTTGGTATATATCTGAAAAACTCTGTATAAAACTCATCTCCCCCCGGAATCAAATTCCGGCGAATCGAGAAGATTTCACCGGGTTGATTGTATTTTATTACATCTTCGTGTAGAAACTGTCCGTTCTGAAAAGCCTGTTCCAGTATGGGCTGAACAAGCACGTCTAGCTCCCGCTCAATACGGTCGGGTAGACAATCCTGACATGGTTCGCCGTTTATCGTGGTTTCAATTTCAAGAAGAGTTAAATCGTCACTATAGCTGTAAATCTCTTGGTAAATAAAGTCCGCCTCCAGATCAACCACTTCCCTGAAAAGCAAATTTCCTCTTCCATCATATTCGATTAACTCCTCCCCAACCAACTCTCTATCTGATACCCAATTGACAAGAAAATCTATTGTATCTTCTTCAGGAAGCTCATCCGGTAGTGTATTTATCCGATAGGTGAAAATTTGCTCAGAACGGATGCCCGACAGTTCCTCTATCTCCTGATCCACAACGCTTACCTCAGAACAACCGCCCACGGTTAGAGTACCTATAAGTAAAATAAAAGTAGCTCTCTTTAGCATAGAAATTTCAGAGACTTTTTGTGATCAACAATCTGTTTATAATCCAAAAAAAAGGGGCTCAAGTTCCAACAACGTTTAATAGTTCGTCAAATTTTGGTTTTCCCAAATTATAGTAGATAATACTGAATAATTTGATAACGTGTTGTTTACCAAATTCGTTGAATTACTTATAAATAGAGGTTGATCTTCAGTATATTACACACGGATTGATGATACCCTGAGGTAATAATTTGGATAAACAGTAGTGTTCTTTACCCTTTAAAATCCATCCACGGGTAATGTGTAAAACATGCTTTTGATGGTTTAATATAAATGTAGTCATCAAATCAGAAATTTATTATCATTGACCGGTATTCAACAAAAGACTTAATATCAAATGAAAACGGACTTAAAACTCGAAGTTTACAATCACAGCGACAAAAATATCAATCAATTTTTAGATAAAATTTCTAAAATTAATCTGGACAGGTCTCACTATTTACTCCTCTTTGTGGGCAAATACAAGTCGGGTAAAAAATCGATGTTGAACAAGCTGCAAAAGAAAGTAGGCGGATTTGCAGAAATTGATCTGCAAAATGTCATCTCACCGAATGAAGAGGAGTCATACGCTAAAATTGATAAAGTCTTTTCATCAATTCCTTCATCCACCAAAAATATTCTATTTAAAAATGGAGAAGCATTAACCGGCCAATATACCGGATATACCTACTCTACTGTTCGATATGCCACACCTCAGGAGAAATATCTGATCAGTAAAATGAAAGGGAGTGAGAAATTCTACGTAATGGAATTAAAGGAGACAGAAGGGATTGATAAAACTCTGGAGCGATTTGCGCAATCTGCCATTGAGTTTGAAGGTCCGGCCTCGTTCGTCGGTAAAATCTTCTGGAAATTGACACAGATCAAATTTAACGGTCACACATTCCCGAGCAAACGTCCCTCCTCCTCAACTATTTAGACTTCACCGGCATTAAACCGATACCTTACCCTCCTGTCGTGGATCCAGATCATACAATGAGGAGACAGTAGCTTGTATGGTTTTATACCATTCGTTTCCGAATTTGTCATTGATCTCATAATAATCAGAGAAATCCGGGCGTCTCACCTGCATCTTCCACTCCTGATTTTTGGCCTTGAATACCGGA